>JANYLE010000461.1 GCA_025363795.1 Mariniphaga sp.
GCTTACAATTGATAAAATTGAAAAAAGCTACGGGAAAGGCTCAATTATGAGAATGGGAGACAAACCTGTTGATGATGTACAGGCAATTCATTCTGGCTCAATCGCATTGGATTTGGCTATGGGAATTGGTGGTTATCCCAAAGGACGAGTAATTGAGATATTTGGTCCAGAATCTTCAGGAAAGACAACTCTTGCCATTCATGCAATTGCAGAGGCACAAAAAGCTGGAGGAATTGCTGCTTTCATCGATGCTGAGCATGCTTTCGATCCAACTTATGCACAAAAATTGGGTGTAAATATCGACGAACTTCTGATATCGCAGCCAGATAACGGAGAACAGGCATTGGAAATAACCGATAGCTTAATCCGTTCAGGAGCAATTGATATCGTTGTTATTGACTCTGTTGCCGCGTTGACTCCAAAAGCTGAAATTGAAGGTGAAATGGGTGATTCAAAAATGGGTCTCCAGGCACGATTGATGTCGCAGGCATTGAGGAAACTCACAGGAAATATCAGTAAAACAAAAACCTGTGTAATCTTCATCAATCAGCTGCGTGAAAAGATCGGTGTGATGTTCGGGAATCCTGAAACAACAACCGGTGGTAATGCCCTGAAATTTTATGCTTCTGTTCGTCTTGATATCCGCAGAATTGGTCAGCTGAAAGACGGTGAAGAGGTGCAAGGTAGTCACACCCGTGTTAAAGTGGTTAAAAACAAGGTCGCTCCACCGTTCCGCAAAGCTGAATTTGATATCCTTTATGGTGAAGGAATTTCCAAAATAGGTGAAATTATTGACCTTGGGGTTGAGATTAACCTGATTAAGAAAGCCGGATCGTGGTTTAGCTATGGCGAAACCAAGCTTGGTCAAGGTCGCGAAGGTGTAAAAACCTTATTAAAAGATAACCCCGAATTGATGGAAGAACTTGAAGCAAAAATACTTGCCAACTATTCTCCATCTTTGGAAAAATAAATAATTGTGAAGTTATTAAGAAATCTGAACCGGAAATTTTACGGTTCAGATTTTTTTTGGACTTTTGTACAGTAGTTGGATTACAAATTTTTAAAAAATCCCCATGAAAATATTGAAATTTGGAGGAACTTCGGTCGGTTCAATAGAAAATGTAAGGAGGATAGCCGAAATTGTTCTAAATCAACATGACAAAATTGTTGTCGTGGTGTCTGCATTGGGCGGAGTTACCGATCAGTTGCTTGCTGTAGCTCAAAAAGCTGCATCCGGCGTGAAAATCAATGGTGAACTGACTGCAATCCGAACCCGTCACGAAGAGATGATTCATGGATTATTTGATGAAGCCAAAATTGTTGCAACGATTCAATGTTTGCAACCTCTTTTTGACGAACTCGAAAAGATTATTCAGGGTGTTACGCTGATCGGGGAACTCACCCCGAAAACGTTGGATAAAATTCTTGGATTTGGAGAACGGCTCTCGGCTTTGCTGATTAGTCGTTTTCTGGATGTTCAATTAATTGATAGTTTGGCTGTCATCAGGACAGATCGCAATTTTGGAAAAGCAAACGTTGATTTTGAGTTGACCTACAAATTAATTGCTGAGGTTTGTGCCACTGTCAAACAATTTGCTGTTGCACCGGGATTTATTTCATCAAGTGCCGATGGTTCAATGACGACATTGGGACGCGGTGGCTCTGATTATACAGCCGCTCTTTTCGCTGCTGCTGTTCATGCCGAGCGACTGGAGATCTGGACAGATGTGGATGGTTTTATGACTGCCGATCCGCGTGTGATCAGCAAAGCCTACACGATACCGATGTTGACTTATTCGGAAGCCATGGAGCTTTCACACTTTGGTGCAAAGGTGATCTATCCGCCAACGATTCTTCCGGTTTATCAGAAAAGCATTCCTATTCATATTAAAAACACCTTAAATCCCGATGGTAACGGAACGTTAATTACGCAGTCAGAAGCCATCTCGAAAGATCATCCGATTAAAGGCATCTCTTCCATTTCGGGAATTTCCCTCTTCACAATACAGGGACTTGGAATGGTGGGAGTTACAGGTATTTCAATGCGTCTTTTTGGTGCGTTGGCGAAAGAAGAGATTAATGTGATCCTTATTTCACAAGCATCTTCCGAAAATTCGATCTCTTTTGCGATTGATTCCCATTATGCCGAAAAAGCCCACGAAGCAATATCATTCGAATTTGAACGCGAGATTACTTCCGGCCGTATCAACAAACTCGTATGTGAAAATGAGCTTTGCATTGTGGCAATTGTTGGTGAAAATATGAAACATTCTGCCGGTATTGCCGGAAAGTTATTTCATACAATCGGAAAAAACGGAATCAACGTTGTAGCGATTGCCCAGGGCGCATCGGAGCAAAACATTTCGTGGGTGGTTAAAAATTCTGACTTAAGAAAAACCCTCAATGTTGTTCATGAAGCATTCTTCCTCTCCCCTTATGTGGAGTTAAATGTATTTTTGGTTGGTGTTGGAACTGTAGGACGTGATTTATTGAGCCAGATCAGCAGGCAACAGGAGAAATTAAAAAAGGATCATCGGTTGAAACTTAAATTGACGGGAGTGGCCAATTCGCGGAAGATGATTTTCAACCGGGATGGCATCGATGTTTCCAATCTAAAAGAGAAGATGGATGAATCAGAAGTAAAATCTGATCTTAAACTCTTTTGCCAAACGATGGTTCAGATGAACCTGTTTAACTCGGTATTTGTTGATTGTACAGCTGATGCGAAAGTTGCTGATCATTATTATTTTGTACTCGATAATTATATATCAATAGTTGCTGCAAATAAAGTGGCAGCATCATCAGAATACAGTCGCTACCGCGAATTGAAAGAAACTGCGGCCAAACATGGGGTTAAGTTCCTGTTTGAGACAAATGTTGGTGCCGGGCTCCCGCTGATTTCGACCATTAATGATTTAATGCGTTCGGGTGATCGGATTGTCAGGATTGAAGCAGTGCTTTCGGGAACGTTGAATTTTATTTTCAACACGCTCAGCAAAGAGATCCCGCTTAGCAAGGCCATTAAAATGGCGAAAGAGAAAGGCTATGCCGAACCTGATCCCCGGATCGACCTGAGTGGAATTGACGTGATCCGCAAACTGGTTATTCTGGCACGTGAGTCAGGATATAAAATTGAAAAAGAAGATGTCGTCAATAACTCGTTTATTCCCGAGAAGTATTTCAATTCAACCATTGATGTTTTTTGGAATACAATTAAAGAGATGGATGATATCTTTGAGAAACAGCGTGTTGTTCTTGAAGCAAACAAACAGAAATGGCGCTTTGTCGGTGTGATGAATGAAGGTAAAGCATCCGTTTCGCTGCAGGTAGTCGATCCGGGTCACCCGTTTTATGACCTGGAAGGGAGTAACAATATTGTTTTATTGACGAGCGAACGTTACAATGAATATCCAATGCTGATCAAAGGATATGGCGCTGGTGCAGCAGTTACTGCAGCAGGTGTTTTTGCCGATCTGATCAAAGTTTCAAATATATAATTACGATGAAATATATAATTATTCTTGGTGATGGAATGTCGGATCAGCCCGAAGATGAACACGGTGGTTTAACCCCTTTAATGGCGGCTCATAAACCGAATATCGATCATCTTGCAAAGATAGGACGCAATGGTTTATTGAAAACGATCCCCGAAAAGCTTCATCCGGGAAGTGAAGTTGCCAATCTGGCAGTATTGGGTTACGATGTGGAAGCTGTTTTCGAAGGTCGTGGCGTGATTGAAGCTGCCAGCATGGGCGTTCAACTTGATGAGGGAGATTTGGCCATGCGTTGCAACCTGATCTGCATTGCCGATGAAAAGATCAAGAATCACTCTGCGGGACATATTTCGACCATTGAAGCAATCGAACTGATTAAATACCTGAATGAAGAGCTTGGGACTGAGCTAATCAGGTTCTACCCGGGTGTTTCGTACCGTCATTTACTGGTGATTAAAGGTGGCAGCAAATTACTAAATTGTATACCACCTCATGATGTTCCGGGAACACTGGTCGCTGATGTGCTACCTACTGCAATAATTGAATCAGGCGAAGAGACAGCGAAACTGTTGCTTTCTCTTATACAAGAATCCTATAAATTACTGAATAATCACCCCATCAATCTCAAACGGAAGTTAGACGGGAAAGATAAGGCCAATTCCATCTGGCCCTGGTCACCTGGTTATAAGCCTGCAATGAAAACATTAAAAGAGATGTTTGGGATCGGAAGCGGTGCGGTGATTTCAGCTGTCGATTTGATCCAGGGAATTGGCGTTTATGCTGGTTTGGATGTGATAAAAGTGGAGGGAGCAACCGGTTTATACGATACAAATTACGAAGGTAAAGCACAAGCTGCAATAGAGGCCCTCAAAACACGCGACTTTGTCTACCTGCACATTGAAGCAATCGAACTGATTAAATACCTGAATGAAGAGCTTGGGACTGAGCTAATCAGGTTCTACCCGGGTGTTTCGTACCGTCATTTACTGGTGATTAAAGGTGGCAGCAAATTAC
>JANYLE010000004.1 GCA_025363795.1 Mariniphaga sp.
TTAAAGGCAAACCACCCTTTAAAGCCCGGAATCAGCCTCATATGGGTAATAAAACTATATAACAGCACCGTTACCAGTGACCATGTCTCTTTTGGATCCCATCCCCAGTATCGGCCCCACGATTCGTTGGCCCAAATCCCGCCAAGGAAAGTTCCGATCGTAAGGAAATAAAGTCCGAGGATCATTGCTGCCTCGTTGATTGTTGTCAATTGCGCAATGGTTGCTCTGATTCGTTTGTTGTTGTCCGGGTTTTGAAAAGCGGCCATCAGCAAATTGATCATCCCGATAATTGCGCTCACACCAATAAATCCGTAGCTGGCTGTGATGATTGCCACGTGGATTGTCAGCCAATACGATTTCAAAACAGGCACCAAATTAGTGATCTCAGGATTGAGCCAGCTCATCTGTGCTACAAAGAGGGTGAGTCCTGACAAGATCGCAGCTGCGGCCAGCACCATTGGATTGCGCCGTGCAAAAACGAGTCCTGCCAGCATTCCTGCCCATGCAATATAGATCATCGACTCATATCCATTGCTCCACGGCATGTGCCCCGAAACATATCCCCGTGCAACTAACCCTGCCGAATGGGCAAGAAATCCTGCAAACAGACCGATAACGGTATAGTTGACGGCTTTTTTGCGTAACGCCTTTCCCGTAAACAGTGAATAAAAGAAGAACCCAAGCAGAACAAATCCAAGCAGGATGTACCAGAAGGTGAGGTCCTTAAAGATATTGATATGGTTGTAAAGAATTTCAATTTGCTGTTTTGTCTTTCCGGGGATCAGTGCTGATCCATATTGCTGTTGGTAAGCGATTATCTTAGACGTTGCCTGCAGTGCAGATGCCTGATTATTGCTGTGTATAGCAGCCAGAATATTGAGGAACGCTGTGTTCACGAATACTGAATCAGCACCAAAAGTAACGGGTAATTTAGCGCCCGGGTTATACCAGTTTTGATCTGTCGGATTGGGGGACGGGAAGAACCTGAACAGGTCGCCATGGTAAACCTGGTAAACGACATTAAGCCGGTCGTCCACTTTGATCACATCATTGTCGAACCGGCCCCGTTCAGCAGGTTTCTTTTTGTAGGCTGCTTCAACCTCGCCACGTATTTTATAATTGCCTGACTGATCGAAGAAATCGTTAAAAGAGGCTTGCCCTTTAACACCAAGGGCGGCTTCGAGCTGATCATCAGAAATAGCGATCATCGGTAAACTCTGCCACTCCTGCGGACGGACAACCATGCCAAGTATGACTTGTTCCGGCACTTGTCCTGAGAGGTTTTCTGCGCGCGAGACCTTCATCACCACTTCGTAGGCGAGCGTACTGAACGGCTTTATCCGCCCGTCGTGCCCCTGCACCCACACCTTGGCAAACTCTTTGGCAATTGCGGGTGAAACCGCCTGAGGTTCGGCTGCGCTTGCTGTAAAGCTGCTTTGCAATAGTAAAAAGAGAACGAGCGATGTTCCGGCTGCCGCACGTTTCATCAACCCATAGAAATAACTCTTCGGATTGAAGATCGATAACAGGATGCCCAGGAACAGCAGGAAATAGCCGGCGTAGGTGAGGAAAGTTCCTGCAAGATCTTTATTGACCGAGAGGATGGTCCCTTTTTCATCATTATCATAGGAGGACTGATAAAAACGATACCCCCTGTGCTTTAATACATTATTCATAAATATTTTATGATCTTCGTTTAATCCCTTCTCCTTATCCGTAAGGGTGATCAGACTTTCGTAGGACGAAGGACTGTTGGATCCGGGATACCTTGCAAGAACAAAGTCGTTCAATTTCAAAGAGAAGGGCAATACAGTCTCTTCAGGGCCGATCCAGATATGGTAATTCACCCCTTCAAACATTCCAGAATACTTTGTTACATCATTTTGGGCAGAGGTCCAAATGGTCGCCTGCAGGTGTTTTTGGTTATCGGTCAACTCGACGATCAGCGCATTATCGCCTGTCGGAGTTCCGTCGCCGGGAAGTGCTGTAATGCGGGCACGGGGCAAAAACCTTTTTACTACGACTGCCGTATTCAATGTCCGGTAAACAACTTTTTCAGTGCAGGCAAACAGAACCGAGGGAGGGAACATCAGCGATTCATTTCCCTTCATATCCATCGATTTGATGGTGTCTTTCGAGACCAGTTCCAACGTGTCGCCCTTTAGGCTAAAGCGGACATCGGCATCTGCATTAAAACCAACTGAGGTTCCGTTTGGTGTGATAACGTGACCGCTGCGGAGCAACTCGGTTTGCATAGCGCCATTCTGAGCATAGACCAGTTCAATAATAGGTTCTCCCTGATCGGCTAATTCAATATTTTTCTTTGCTTCGGGTAGGTAACTAAGCGATTTTATCTCCACTTTTTTACCCCCAATTTCGATTTCACCTGATAGTTGGTTGCCCGACAGGTTGGCAATGGTTGCTTTCTTTGAAAATTGCTCTAGTGCCCCCTGGTATTCAGCTGTGACATTGAACTTCGTTTCGGCCGAAGTCAATATATTGGAGGTTTCCCCTTCGCGGATATGCATCACCCCTTCACTTCCAAAATAACGGGTTACCCCAGCTCCGATAATGATGAGGATAAAAGCAAGGTGGAATAACCCCATCGTAAGCTTTTGGGGTTGATACATCTTGAACCTGATAAAATTGGCAACCAGGTTGATTGACAGGATGAACATGATCAGTTCGAGCCACCATGAGTTGTAAACCATCGCACGCGCTGCATCAACACCATATGCGTTTTCGACAAAGGTTGCAAAGCCTAACGCAAATGCAAATACGAGCAACAGGAATCCTGCGGTTGTAACGGAGAAAAGATATTTAGTTATATTCTTCATTCATATAAGATTAAGGTGCAAAAATAGCTATTGACCAGACATTACCCGAATTCAAGGAAAGTCTTAATTCGCATGTCTGATACGACGGTGTAAATATAAAAACTCTCAGTTAACGGCAACTCAGCCTACAGATAAAAAACAAAGGCCGGTAATTGTTCACCTGCCTTTGTAAAGTATTTTAAATTATATAATGGGAAAAGCGGTTAACAGGTTCTCCCTTCTCCGTTTACCGGAACGGTTGAAATTATAGAAAGTGACTGATTGCGAAGTTGTTTTCTTTAATCCATTCCGACAAGTCAGGACAGGCGACAAAACTCCCGATATTGTATTTCAACCACCTTCAATCAGATCCGTTGAGGCAACATTTATTTTGTGAAACTTACTGTAGTATTTCCCTTACCCATGATTACCTGGGTGGTAGTGTCCAAAAAGAGGCCTGTTTCTACGACCCCTGGTATACCGATGAGATCTTCCTGTAGCTTCGCAAGATTGGTAAAGGGCAAAATATTTAAATCTATGATACAGTTATTCTCGTCTGTCCGAAAGATTTCGTTATCCTTTTTTCTGATCTTTGGGTCTAACCCTTTTTCTGTCAATATACTGATGATTTTATTGGTGGCAAACGGAATTGTTTCGATGGGTAAACGAAACTTTCCAAGCCTTTTCACCTCTTTTGCTGAATCAACAATAACAATATTCTTTTTGGAATTCGAAGCGAGAACTTTTTCCCGAAGCAGCGCACCTCCTCCGCCTTTAATCAACTGGAGATAGGGATCGAATTCATCGGCGCCATCGATATTGATATCAATCGTCGGGGCATCATCAAGGGAGATAATTGTGATTCCTTGTGTAAGGGCTAATTTTTTTGTCTCCTCGGAGGAAGGGACACCCTTTATTTGAAGTCCATCTGCAACCCGCTCTCCGAGTCTTTTAATCATGTAGACTGATGTTGAGCCAGTCCCAAGGCCAACGATCATCCCGTCTTTGATTAATTTTACCGCTTCATATGCGGCTATTTGCTTTTCTTCTTCCTGGCTCATTTCGATGAGTGATTATTTGATGGTTACAATTTTTCGATACTCACTTGTCCTAACCGTAATTACAGTGGCAAGAGAGGAGTGGACTGACCGGTTACCAGTCAGCGTCTTTTGCCGTTGAATGGATGGCTATAAAATCTGACAGAATTCTAACCGCTCATCATCCGGACCCAAAACGTTGAAATACCTGCATCCCTTCTCCCAAAAGTTTAAATAAACAGGGTGCTCTTCAGGAATAGTAAAACCTTCTTTTTTGAGCAATGCAAATGTACCATCAATATCACTTACATCAAAAGCAATGTGATCAATGCGTCCATCTTTGCGTTGTTTCACGCAGCTTAATTCAGGCTCAGGCATTTGATACAGTTCAATAATGATTCCTTCACGTTTCATCATCGAGACCTTGCCTTCTGCACCTTCGTGCATAAACGTTGAATGCATCACCATTTTAAAACCTAATCGCTCATAAAAGGGTTGAGAGATTTCAAGATTGACAATCGGTAGCCCGATATGTTGTAAATGATTTATTTTTAAGTCCATATTTTAAGTTTTTATTAGCGTCTGTTGTCGTCATTTTCAGCGGTACACCTGCAAGATTTCCGCCTTGCTTTTTCTGGTCTTTTGGAAGGTGAAATCCTTAAGTCTGTAATCGTTTGAGATTTATTCAGCTTCATTAACTTACGACGTCCAAAATTTTGTATCTCAAGTGGCATGTTTTTCACCCGATTGCCAACCGCGCTTTATCTTGTTAGTTGATAGTCATTGATTAATAATTCTGGTGAAAGGTTTAATCTGGCAGTTAATTTTCGGATCATATCAACAGTCAATTTTCTTTTTCGGTTTAATATTTCCGAAACGCGATTCTTTCCGCCAATTTCATTTACCAGATCTACCTGTTTAAGATGCATTTCTTCCATTCTTATTTTAATTGCCTCGATTGGATCTGGGGTTTCGATTGGGTAATGTTTTTTTTCATATACATCAATCAATAAACCAAGCACATCTGCTTCATCGCTTTCTGCAGTTCCAATTTCTGCACTAAAAATGGTTTCAAGCCTTTTCAATGCCTGGGCGTAGTCAGTTTCTGTTTTTATAGGTTTTATTTCCATCTCTTGAAATTTTAAATTATGTTTGCATCAATCCTATCGTATTCAACATGAGTTCCAATAAAACGGATAAATATCCATTGTTTCTCAAAGTTGAATTTTGCCACCAGTCTGTAGGAATTGCCCTTGATGTTAAAAATTATTCTGCTGTCTTTGAGAACACTTGCATTTATAAAGGTCTGCTTTACTTCATTTGGTGTTTTCCAATCTGAACTCATTGCTGTATCATACCAGGTCTTCAGGTACTGTTCGGAATCCGGATGTATTTCCCAAAAGTTTCTCAGTGTGCTTTTTGCAAATATTCGCTCCATAAACTTGAATAACGATGCAAAGATAATCGGAAATTCCCAATATGGGAACATTCTTTTGTATTTTGTGTCTTAGTATGGCTTATAATGATACTGGACTACATAAGGCTCTCCCTCGTTACAAACGAGGGAGCAGCGGAGCAACTACCTATTTATCCTTCTTCGAATATTCAATAAGTCTTTTGTTATGCGAAGCCCAATTACAACCTTGAAATTAAAGTTTCTAATTCTTTGGGTGACAGATCTTGGCCGATCAATATACCATTCCTGTCGATCAAAAAATTTGCAGGTATACCAGTTATATGAAATCTTTTTGCAAGTGGGTTTTCCT
>JANYLE010000015.1 GCA_025363795.1 Mariniphaga sp.
TTCTGATGATTCGGCTAAGTTTAGTTCGTAAGGGAGTTGTACTGTAAACTTCGATCCTTTTCCCTCTTTGCTGGTGACGAAGATTTGCCCGTGATGCAATTTGATAAGTTCTTTTGTCAAAGCCAGACCAATACCTGTCCCGGTCTGCGAGCCGCCCTCATCGACCTGGAAGAAGCGCGTAAATATCTTCTCGAGGTTTGATTCTGAAATTCCTATGCCAGTGTCTTTTACCGTAATTTCGATGATCCGTTTATCGGTCGAATCGCCGGAGAGTTCATTCTCGTCCGAATCGAAAACAAGCGAAAGATTAACGGCTATTTTACCACCCTTTCCTGTGAATTTAAATGCGTTGGATAAAAGGTTATTCATGATCTTCGATACCTTGTCAGCATCAAAACTGGTGATAATCTCCTTTTTAAGAGAGTTGAATTTGAGTTCAATCTCTTTCTCTTCGGCATATTTGGCAAACGAACTCACGATCCCCGACAGGTACGAAACCAAATCACCGCGTAATAGAACCAGCTTCAGGTTTCCAGTTTCAAGCTTCCTGAAATCGAGTAATTGATTGATTAACTGGTGCAACTGCGTGGCATTCCGGTGCATCACCTCTACGTGCCCCTTTATTTCCGATTGCGGAATTGAATTGCTTCTCATTTTCTCCAACGGGCCAAGTATCAGCGTAAGCGGTGTACGGATTTCGTGAGAGATATTGGTATAAAACCGCAGTTTCATCATATCGAGTTCGTGCAGTTTTTTAGCTTTAACCCGTTCGAAAACAAGGTCGTTCTTTAACTTTTCCTTGTTGAGCAGGAATGAAATCAACAAATAGGCCATTCCCAGAATTGCCAGAACTGCCAAAGTCCGAAACCACCAGGTTTCCCAAAAGGGTGGGAGAACTTCGATTTTTAGTTCTGGTCCCGGATTGCTCTCCTGCCGGTCGATTGAAATCGTCTTTACCCGAAAAGTATAATCTCCGGGGTCAAGATTTGTGTAAGTGGCTGATCGGCTGAGCGAAGGTTCATTCCAGTCTTTATCAAACCCCTCCAGGTAATAGGAATATTGAATCCCAAGGCTGTTGGCGTAATCGAACGAGGTAAAATCGAAGGTGACTGAATTCTGGTCATACTTTAGCTTTATCTGGTTTGTTTCGGAAATGCTCTTCGTTAGGATATCTTTCTTTTGATTGCCGATGCGAACACTCTTGTTGAAAATCTTAAGGTCGGTCAGAACAATGGGTGCAAAATACTCACCCGATTTTATCTTTACGGGATCGAAGATATTAAAACCCGAAATGCCGCCGAAAAGCAACTCTCCGTTGGGTGCACGATATGCCGCTCCGTAAGTAAACTGGTTGTTCTGGAAACCATTCTTCAAAGAGAAATTATGAAACCGTTCTTTCTCGGGATCGAATTTTGACAGGCCGTTAGTAGTGCTGATCCATAAAAAGTGTTCATTGTCCTCCAGTATCGCCAGCGTCTGGTTATTGGCCAGTCCATTCTTTTCTGTATACGACTTGAGCACCCCCTTTTCTTTGGAATAAAGGACGATTCCCCGATTAAGGGTGGCCAGCCAAAACCGTTTTTTTGAATCTTCCAGCAGGTACCTCGTCGATTCACTCACCCGCGTAATCTTTTGATCTTTTGGATTGTAAATAACGAGTTCGTCAGCCCCGACCCATAAGCAATGGTCGCTGTCTTCCGACAGCCAATTCACCTGCTGGCCATTAACCAGGTTCTTGTAATGAATAAAATTACCTGTTCGCTGATCGAATTTATCGAGGCCCACACTGGTTCCGATCCAGATATCATTATTGCTGTCGCGTAAAAGGGCCCAAACACGGTTATCCGATAAACTGTTAGGGTCCGAAGGATTATTTATGTAATGTTTGAACCCTCCTGTTTGAAGGTTAAGCACATCTAATCCACCGAGGAATGTTCCGATCCAGAGGTTGTTTTTCCCGTCGTTAAGCAATGCCTTGATGCAATTGCGTGACAGAGAATTGGGATTCCCTTTCTGCGGCAGCATATATTTAAACCGTCCGGTTTTCCGGTTCAGGATGTTGATACCGCCACTTTCGGTTCCGGTCCAGATGTCTCCTTTCTGATCAATCCAAAAAGCAAAAACCTCATTGCTGTTTAAATAGCGGTCGTCGCCCGGCATCGATTTGAAACCGTGGATATTCTGCCGCTCTTCGATCAGGAAGTTAATCCCGCTGCGTGTACCGATCCATACGTCCCCTTTGGCATCATGGGTAATGCACAAAACTGAATTGTTGACGAGGCTTTTGGGCTCCCGCTCGTCATGGTAATATGATGCAGTTACTCCTTTCAGTTTGTCATATACATAAAGGCCTCCGCGCGTACCTATCCAGTATTTCCCGTTCTTGTCTTTTGAGATTGCCCTTACGGTATTGCTGCGTTCGCTGTTCTGGTCTATAATCAGATGCCGAACCTCCAGGGAAGTCAGGCCGACGGTAAACATTCCGTTAGCATAGGTTCCGACCCAGGCAGTACCATCTGCATCAATCACAATCTCCCAGATTTCTTCGTTGGCTGATGGACTTTGCGGAAAATTAATCTTTTCTGCAAGATTGGTTTCCGGATGATAAAGGAATAGTCCGTTGTTCGTTCCGATCCAGATTCGTCCGGAGGGATCGGAACGCAAAATCCTGAAGTACTCCGAGAACCTTGAAAGATTTGATGGCTTTATTTCAGTGATTTTATTTTCGTTTTCGATCCGGAATAGCTGAGTTTCGGTTCCTACCCAAAGATTTCCGGCACCGTCTTCGTGGATGGCAGTAACCGATGCATCTCTGAGAACGGGTTGGTCTTTTTCGTAGAAAAGATGCTGAAAGTTCTCTTTCTCGCGGTTAAATTTGTTGAGTCCTCCATTTTCAGTTCCAATCCATAACTGCCCTTTGTGGTCTTCAAAAATTGCCCTGACCAGGTTCCCTTTCAAACTCGACGAGTCATCAGGGTCGTTCTTAAAGACAGTAAACCGGTAACCGTCGAAACGGCATACCCCCTGTGAAGTTCCAAACCACATCCAACCTTTCTTATCCTGAAGAATACAATGTATCTGATTATTTGAAAGGCCGTGTTCCTGCGAGTAGAAATCAAAATTCAGGTTGTTGACGACATCAATGCTATTTGATTTTAGGGCTGGCAGTAAAAATAAAAGGCACAAAAATAATAACAACCCATTGTGGTGGAGTGTTTTAGCAAAAAGCTGCAGCTCAGATATTTCTTTTTTCCGTTCAGTAATCATCATTAGGAATTCCTTTGGCAGGAAGTGCTAAAGTACAATCTTTTTGCTGATTTAGACATCAATATTCTTCCCTTCCGGCTATCACTTTCCCCTTCATTCTTATTTGATAATGCCTTGTTATTAATTCATAATCGTCAGGTTCATTGATTGCTGAATTAATCCATCGGCAACCGCAGTGATTTTAACAATCCCGGGTTTTTTACCGACCTTTAACAATATGGTTGAAATCCCGGCTTCGGCTTTCCGCGGATTATCGCCGACGAGTTCGGCATCACCTTCCACCGTGAAAGAAACAGCACGTGTATCATCAGGTATAATAGTACCCTCGGCATCCGTAACCGAGGCATAAACGAAAACAACATCGTTTTTTGCGGACTGTAGTTCTTTTCCGCTTATATCAACTGACAAGTTAATCTGGGTAGGAGTACCCGGAGTTTTTCTTGCCGTTTTTATCACTTCTTTCCCGGCAATGAAACCTTTGGCTTCCAGCTTTCCTGCAACAAATTCAGGAACTTTAAAAGAATAGGGTGGATGTGCAAGATTGGTTGAATTCCGATCATGATCTGGTTTTTGGCGGGCAATTACTTTCCCGTTGAGCGACAATTCTACTTCGTCACAGTTGCTGTAAACCTTCACCTCTTTAAACGAAGGGTCATTCCAGTAATTAGCGATAAAAACCATTGGTTCGGCTATTTCAGTCTGGCTTTGGTAAAAGTAGAATGCAAATTTTGGAAGCCTGAAAATGTCCAGGATTCCCGAAGACTCGATGTCGGGGGCATACCCACGTTTGTAATCGAACATGAGCCAATTGTTATCTCCTGCGGCCGGGCCGTTTAGATTGTCGTTATGCGATTCCTGGTAATTGAGCGCCTGCTGAGCCAAACGTTTCTGGCCTGCACCACGTAGCTGGCGAGAATTGCGCTCCTCTTTTTGCAAATCGCCATAGGTTGTCTGATTAAAACCGGCATTCTGTGCGTAGTATTCCCAATCGCCGTATTCGGCGATGATAATTGGTTTGTCCCTGGTATATTTATTCCAGTAATAAGGTGGTTTTGCATGCTGACGGGCCGGAATAAATACATCATACACGTCATCAATCCAGCCACAAGTGAATACATTTTCACCAGGTAATTCTTCATGAACAGCCTGATGTGCCCTTTCCATAAACGGTTTTGGCATTCCCGTTTCGTTGAGGGAGGCTTCCCATAAGATTATGGAAGGATGGTTGCGATCGCGGCGAACTGTTTCGCGAACATCGCGAATGCTGTTGTTTTGAAATTCTTCATTACCAATAAACTGCCAGCCCGGAATCGCGTCCATGACCAGAATTCCCAATTCGTCGCAGGCTGCCAGGTATGCCGGCGATTGCGGGTAATGGGAACTGCGGACAAAATTGAAT
>JANYLE010000033.1 GCA_025363795.1 Mariniphaga sp.
ACCGAGGCGAGGATATCATAATTCTGGATGTTCGCTCAGGAGAGGATTATACAAGCAGCAAGGTTAAAATAAAGGGAGCCATCAGAATTCCGCTGGACCAATTGGAAAGCAGGTATAAAGAACTGTCGGCGGAAAGGGAAATAATAGCGTATTGCGCCTGACATAATGAAGCGACCAGTGCCCGTGCGGCACGGATATTATTGGGCAAAGGCTTCAAGAAGGTTAGTGCCCTAATGGGCGGCTGGCATGCATGGAAGGATGCTCAATATCCGATAGAACCCAAATAATATATGAGTCTGCCTGGAATTCGGCATAAGAATATGTCTTCATGCCGACAATCTCACCAAATAGTAAAAAGTTGATTTACCGGGCATAATACCAAGTAAGCTTTCAAAAATTCATATTTAAATTTTTGAAAGCAACTTGGTATTAATTGAAATAAAGGGATTGAGAGATATTTAATTGTTATTTTAAGTTGCTTTCCAGCAGTTTATCAAGAGATCGGCAGTTCCAGCAGATAATGCGGCCATCCCGGTCGATTAACACTTTGACCGGCACTCCGATAACACCATAACTTTTCGCGATTGTTCCCTCCGGATCTAAGAGAGTCGGATACGGAAGGCTATGTTTTTTGGAATACGCCGTCACTTTTCCCTTGGCCTCCTGAATATTGATGTTCATAATGATCAAACCTTTTTCAACATACTGGGCATGGATTGCCTTTAATTTTGGAATTGAAGCAAGACATTCGGGACACCATGTCGTCATGAAATTCAGTAAGATAATGTTGCCTTTATAATCGTTTAACCTAACATTTTTACCGTTCAAATCCTGCAGAATGAAATCACTTGCATAATCTTCATCTGCCTTGACATTGATGGATGAGGTCCCCTGTGCAGAACTTTCACAGACATGAAAGAAGAACATCATTCCCGATATCAGAATGAAACAAGCAAAGTGTCGCATCACTCTGCGCTTCATTTCTCCGGCAAAAACAGCCTTCTTTCTTGGAACAGGCCATATCCTCCGAGTGTCGGCGATGTCCGATATAAATAATGAAGTCATTCTTCGGATAAACCTCCAAATTCATTATGTGTGACGCTCGAAGATTATATCGGACATCAAAATTAGTTTACTGTTTTGCTGAACCTTTATTTTGGTCCGAACAGAATAATAATACCGGCGTCTTTGACTAATTAAAACCGGTATTTAGATTTTACTCCGAAAAGAGACTGTTAAATGCCTCATTTCATTTTATCACGCCGCAGGCAGCACGTGCGCCGCCGCCACCAAGAGTCTCAGGATAGTCTGAATAATTGTCCCCACCGGCATGAATCATCAATGACCTGCCCTTAAGGTCTGAGACTTTCAGTCGCGGTGAGACAACGGTCAGTGTTGCCTTGCCATTCGTATCTGCATAAAGGGCAGGTAGGTCTCCCAGGTGCCCTTTTCCGTATGGCCCTTCATGCTTGCCGGTTTTAAGGGGGTCGTAGTGTCCACCTGCAGCAAGAGCCGCAATGTGCTTGCCATCTTTCATTGCATGACTGCAATCAGCATTCTGATGTACATGAAATCCATGTATGCCGGGAGAGAGATCGCTAAGTTGTGGGATGAGAAGAAGGCCGTACTGGCTATCGGCGGCAGTAACGGTACCAATGTTCTTGCCGATACCCTGCTCAGTTACCAGATGTACCGGTATTACCATCTCATCCGCCAGGGAATAACCCGCAAAAAAAACAACAATGAAAAGAGCGAATAGTATTTTCTTCATCTTTTTCTCCTCATAATCCATGCTTTTCGATAAATCGTGAAATCAGGCTCTTATTTTATCTTAAAAGATATTGATTTCTTACAGGCACAACGGAACCCATCTTGGTGTTGTTTCCGGATGAAGTGGCGGCTCTCCGGGACGATGAGAGTCATGGGATCAAAGCCGGAGCTGCTGGCCTCTTCGGGCAATATACGAAACAGGTCGGCAAATCTGACATTAACGAATCCCAACTTTTTTGTCGAAAACAACAAATATGGCTTCATTCATCTGCGTCATGTGAGGGAAGTGATGGTCCATTCTCCGTCCAAAATTCCCCAGAACCTGCCTGGAATTGCTTTCATGCTTTTCCGGTTCGAAAACCCGCTCCCACATGGCTTGCATCTCATCGATCATTTGTTTCTTCGTTTTGTTTGCAGATTTCATCTTTATCTCTCCTCGTTTTAATCAATAATTCACTTATGGGCACTGCATCTGATTTCTGATTTTTCACAGAGCATGTCTACGCTGCAAGGCAAACCATAAAGTTCCCTCTCTTCAGATATTTCCTCAAATCATCTGTCTATCATTGAGCCATCAGTCTATCTAGTCTTAAACTCAGACAGCTATTTGCCTATGAAAATACGCGACATAAGGGTAAATGGCAACGATAGTTAATCGTAAGTAAAACAGTATGTAAATCCTATCTGCAAGTTCGGATGTTCAGATGCTGTCTTTCCTAAATATGCGGTTATTTAAACTTGAAAGAGAGTGTTTTTTACCAACTAGCAGACTGTTTAGTGCGGGAAGAAATAATCTAAATGCTGATCTCCTTCAAACATTATAGATAGTGTCGTCTTGTTCTGAAATATTCATCAGGTTCTCCATTGGTAGTATTGGTATCCTAAATATGTTATATATGTTCTACTATTGCTTTGCAGTGAAAATGAGCATAAAGACACAACCG
>JANYLE010000048.1 GCA_025363795.1 Mariniphaga sp.
GGTCGTTTCGATACAGATGTTTTGGCTGATGAAAGCAAAAGGGTATTGCTTGGATATCAAAATAATGGGTTCTATCGGCTCAATAAAAACGAAATCTATTTTGAAGCCGATACCACCAAAGCTTCTAAAAGTGTAAATCTTAAACTTGTAGTTGAAAAGGAAAATATTTCAGAGGATCCAACAGTTTTAGAGGAAAGAGATCATCAAAGGTTCACCTTTCGGAATTTTTATTTCTTCACCAATTACGAATCTCAGAAACAACTTTTTACCGAGAACAAGGAGGAAAATACAGTCACTAAAATTGATACCATACAAATTGGCAATCAATATTTTATATCGAACGGAAAGATGCGGTATAATCCTGAATTGCTCATGAACATGAATCATATCCTCGATAAGGGTTACTATAGTGTTGATCTTGTTGAACGTACTTATAATGATCTGTTCTCCTTAAGGCTTTTCAAATTGATCAACATTCGGTTCGTCGAAACAAGTAAAAAAGATTCGCTTGGAAACCCCACTCTCGATTGTATTATTCAACTTTCACCTACGGTCCGACAATCCTATTCGGTCTCGTTCGAAGGAACAAACTCTTTGGGGAACCTTGGTGTTGCCGGTAATTTGGGGTACCAGCATAAAAACATTTTTAAAGGCGGTGAACTGCTTGATGTCATTTTATTGGGTGCTACTGAAAAACAAAACTATGGGAAAGGGGATTCTGCTACAACATTTAACTCTTTTGAATCAGGTATTGAGACAAAGATTACGTTACCCAAATTTCTTGCTCCCATAAAAACGAAAAGTCTCTTTCGTTATTCAACGCCGCAAACCCTGATGAACCTGTCATATAACTACCAGCGGCGTCCTGACTATACCCGGACAATTCTCAGGGCGAGTCTTGGATACCAGTGGAAATCGTCAGAATTTACGACACATCGATTTAACCTGATCGATTTGAATATGGTCAAGATGTTTGCCTATGACTCAGCTTTTGTAGCGCGAATTGAAAATCTGTACATCAAAAGTTCTTATACAGATCATTCTATAGCAGCATGGAACTACAGTTTTACGCGTAATACCCAGAATATACAAAAACGGTCGAATTACAGTTATCTATGGGCTTCATTCGAAACCGCGGGAACTCTCCTCTCAGGTGTAAGTAAACTGTTTAACCGTCAGCTTCATCCCAGCGATTCGATCGGAGGGAAGAAATATTATTTTCTGGGAACACCGTTTGCACAATATGTTAAGACTGATTTAGAATATCGCAGAGGCTTCATGATTGATAAGTATAATGCTTTTGTGATCCGGACTTTTGGCGGTATCGCCATGCCATTTGGCAATTCTGATCAGGTCCCGTTTGAACGAAAATACTTTACGGGAGGAGCAAATGGAATCAGGGCATGGCCTGTCAGAACGCTTGGACCGGGTTCTTATAAAGCAAATCCTAATGAATTTCCAAACCAGTCAGGCGACATCAAGTTGGAGGCTAATGCTGAATACCGATTCGCGATGATTGGTTCTTTTGAGGGAGCCCTGTTTCTCGATATGGGTAATATCTGGTCATTGAAGGATAACCGTCCCGGAACAGAATTCGAGTTTTCAAGATTTTATAAGGAGATAGCAATTGGCACAGGAGCGGGTTTGAGATACGATTTCTCGTTTGTAATCATTAGGGTAGATCTTGGAATCAAACTTCATGATCCTTCACTTGACTCAGGTTACCGATGGATCCCGGCAAGTAATCTTTTGACTAAAAACAATATCAATATTGCCTTTGCTATTGGTTACCCATTCTGATAAGGTTGTTATGTTTTCAGACTAAAGGCTTGTTTGTTGTGTAGTTGTTCTTATGATGAGACTAATATACAAATGAATGAAAACCAGATGGATTCGTGAGTTGTTAAGTTTTTCAGGAAAGGAGCGTACTGGTATAATTGTACTGCTCTTTGTCATCTTCGTTTTAATAATTATTTGGAAGATGATTCCCTTTTTTATTCCCGAAGACAAACCCGATTTCTCAAAATGGGATGCTGAAGTTAATGCCTATCTTTCAAAATCAGAAGAAAAGATTCCTGTCCGTTTGGCATTGAACCCAGTTCCTTTCGACCCTAATGAAGTTGATTCAGTTGGTTTAGTAAACATGGGTTTGCCGCCAAAGGTTGCTGCCAGTTGGGCAAAATACGTCCTAAAAGGGGGTAGGTTCAGAAATAAGGATGGTGTGAAAAAGATCTTTGGGATGACCCCTGAATTATTTGAACAGTTGGATAGTTTCATCGTCATTCCATTAGCAAACAATCATTTCGTTAAAACCTGGGGTGATGCACCTAAAGTAAAATCAAGAAAAGAATACATACGCGATACCATTATTCGGGAAGCCTTTATTAAAAAGGAAAAACCTCGGGTAATGATGCTCGAATTGAATAGTGCCGATTCGCTTCATTTACTTGCTATTCCTGGCATTGGTCCTGTTTTTGCCTCCAGGATAATCAGGTACCGGAATCTTCTCGGGGGATATTATGCTGTTTCACAATTAAGAGAAGTATATGGTATGCGCGAAGATAATTTCAATGCAGTTTCGCAATATTTCACGGCAAATCCATCGGTACTCAAAACATTTAATATCAACTTTGCCACTGTCCAGGAATTGGGACGGCACCCTTACGTGGGATTTAAAACTGCACGAAGGATATTTAAATTAAGAGATGAAAAGGGCAAGTTTACATCTTCGAACGATCTTTCATCAGTGGTTGCCGAAGATAGTCTAAAAAGGTTAGTCCCGTATCTGAAATTCGCTCAGTGATTTATTCGGTTGCATATCGTTTTTTCCATTTTTATAATTTTTTGAACTCATTGTTTGATTAATAATAGAAAATTCATAAATTTGCCGTCCGAAATAAGAGACAAATAAATAAAATAAAACAACGAATAGTATGATTGTTATTCCAGTTAAAGACGGCGAAAACATTGAACGTGCATTGAAACGTTTCAAAAGAAAAATCGAAAAAACAGGTGTTGTGAAGGAACTTCGCATTCGTCAGGCATTCGAGAAACCATCAATAACTCGCCGTACTGAGATTAAAAAGGCGATCTATATCGAAGATTTACAGCGGGAAGAAGAATAAATCCTCCGAAAGGAAAGATTTTTGGGTAGGACGGTATTTATTTCGTATCTTGAGTGCTGAAATCATTCACCCCTGAAATGTTGAATGCGGAACTTTTTCTCAATTATCTAAAATACGAAAAGCGGTATTCGGTTCACACCATTACTGCTTATGAAAATGACCTCGACCAATTTGTTTTGTTTGGAAAGAAACTGGTTGAGGATTTTTGTGTAGAAGAGGTTGATTATCATCTTATTCGTCAATGGATTATATCGCTGATGGATGGAGGTACTTCCGCAAGAAGCGTGAACCGGAAGATTTCTACATTGAAATCTTTCTTTAAGTTTTTGATGCGTGAGGAGAAAATTGAGAAAAACCCGACTGATCAGATAATCCTTCCTAAAATGGGTAAGAAACTACCTGTTTTTGTAGAGGAAAAGGAGATTAACCGGTTACTTGACGGAAAATTTTTCACCGACGATTTTGAGGGCAGGCGCGATAAGGCAGTGGTAAGTCTTTTCTACGGTACCGGAATTCGATTATCTGAATTAGTAGGTATCCGTTTCTCGGATCTTGACCTGCCTGAAAAGATGGTGAAAGTCACGGGCAAACGTAATAAAGAGAGATTGGTCCCATTCCCGGTGGAAATATCAGCCGTACTGAATGAATATATTCAATTGCGGAATGAACTTTTCCCCGACTCCGGAAATTTTGTCTTTCTAACCGAAAATGGGGAACCAGCCTACAACAAATTAATCTATCGTATTGTTAAGAAACAATTGTCATTAGTTACTACAATTGATAAAAAAAGCCCGCATATATTGCGGCATAGTTATGCGACACATCTGCTTAATCATGGGGCGGATTTGAATGCAATCAAAGAGTTGCTGGGGCATGCAAATCTTGCAGCAACTCAGGTTTACACGCATACTTCGTTCGAAGAACTAAAAAAGGTCTACAAACAAGCTCATCCGAGAGCTTAAATTAAAGGAGGAAAAATTATGGATGTTAAAGTACAAAGTGTTCATTTCAAAGCCGACCAAAAGCTGATCGACTTTTGTGAAAAACGAATTAGCAAGCTTGAACTCTTCTTTGAAGGAATTATCGGATCTGAAGTGATCCTGAAACTCGAAAAGGACGAAGATCAGGAGAATAAAGTTGCGGAGATTAAACTTTCGGTACCTTCAAATGAATCTCTTTTTGCCAAAAAGCAGGCAAAATCCTTCGAGGAAGCTGTGGATTTGGCGGTGGATGCGCTTCGTAAACAGTTAGATAAATACAAAATGAAAGTCAAATCCAAATAATTTTTAAAAAAGTAGTTTATTTGGCATTTTAGCAAAAAAAATAGTTTAAATTTGCAGACCATTTTTGAGGCGCGATTCTTTAAAATGGTCTGTTCTTTTGATGATTGAAATTCTGAAATTAAAGAGAAGAAGCGACAGGTTGTACTGAACATTTACTTTTATTTTTTAGCGAAATTAGTCGGCAATATGATGTTGATTTTGCAAGAGAAGTTTTTAATTAAATGTTATTCAAAGTCTAAGCTTAAATACAATATTCGGGGAGATACCAAAGCGGCCAACTGGGGCAGACTGTAAATCTGCTGGCGTACGCCTTCGTAGGTTCGAATCCTGCTCTCCCCACCATCTCTTTTCGGAAAGTTTTTATCGAGCCAAAAGGGTAATAAGCGGGAGTAGCTCAGTTGATAGAGCATTAGCCTTCCAAGCTGAGGGTCGCGGGTTTGAGTCCCGTCTCCCGCTCAATTTGGCCAGTGTAGCTCAGGGGTAGAGCGCTTCCTTGGTAAGGAAGAGGTCATGAGTTCAATTCTCATCACCGGCTCTGATAAGATGAATTAAAATAAATAATAACTGTAAAAAAAATTGAATTATGGCTAAAGCACATTACGACAGATCGAAACCCCATGTAAACATTGGTACTATCGGTCACGTGGATCACGGCAAGACCACACTTACATCTGCTATTACTATGGTATTGGCAAAAAAGGGTCTTTGCGACATTAAATCTTTCGATTCAATCGACAATGCTCCTGAAGAGAAAGAACGTGGTATTACTATTAATACTGCACACGTTGAATATGCAACAGAAAATCGTCACTATGCACACGTTGACTGTCCTGGACATGCTGACTACGTGAAAAACATGGTAACTGGTGCTGCCCAGATGGACGGTGCAATTATCGTTGTTGCTGCTACTGACGGTCCTATGCCTCAGACACGCGAACACATCCTTCTTGCCCGTCAGGTAAACGTTCCTCGTTTGGTCGTTTTCATGAACAAGGTTGACTTGGTTGAAGATCCTGAAATTCTTGAACTTGTTGAGATGGAAATTCGTGATCTTCTTACATTCTACGATTTCGATGGCGACAATACCCCTGTTATCATGGGTTCTGCTCTCGGTGCGTTGAACGGCGAACCAAAATGGGAAGAAAAAGTAATGGAATTAATGAATGCTGTTGATACATGGATTCCAATTCCTCCACGTGATGTTGACAAACCCTTCCTTATGCCTGTTGAAGATGTATTCTCTATCACTGGCCGTGGAACTGTTGCTACCGGTCGTATCGAAACTGGTAAAATTCACACCGGAGACGAAATCGAAGTTATCGGTCTTGGTGCAGAAAATCGTAAGACTATTTGTACAGGAGTTGAAATGTTCCGTAAGATTCTTGACGACGGACAAGCTGGTGACAACGTAGGTCTTCTACTTCGTGGTGTTGACAAAAAAGAAATCAAACGTGGACAGATTCTTGCTAAATCGGGATCAATTACTCCTCATACTACATTCAAAGCTGAGGTTTATATCCTTAAAAAAGAAGAAGGTGGACGTCACACTCCATTCCACAACAAATACCGTCCTCAGTTCTATATCCGTACACTGGATATCACAGGTGAGATCAATCTTCCTGAAGGAACTGAAATGGTTATGCCAGGTGATAACGTTACTATC
>JANYLE010000052.1 GCA_025363795.1 Mariniphaga sp.
TGATGAGAAATTAGCGCGTACACACAAGCGGGTTGTGCAACGCGGGTTAATTTCAAAACGAGAGTCAGAAGTTTGCGACACTTTAAACTCGATAAAACAAAAAGTCGACGAAAAGGTCCTTCTTAACAGTGGCGTTCTTCGTAATGACCCCTATTTTGAACAGACAGTTCGCCAGTTGATAAGCCTCGGTCTGTCTGATTTGAACATAAATGCAACATTTGACGAGAAACAATTTATAACGGCACAGATTGCAAATGAATATCTTTTGCAATATCACAACCAGCAGGCAAAATACGAATATATCATACCAGAAAGAATAGCAGCTGAAACACCACAAAAAAACTATGGACTTACATAATACTTTTTATATAAATGACGACTTCAGAAATTGAAATTCAAACAAAAAAACTTATCGACGACCTCAAAGCTACCTGTGCCTCTTATGGTCTTGGAAATGATGGCAACGAGTACAAAATTATTACCCAGATATTTCTTTTTAAATTTCTGAACGATAAATTCGGCTATGAAGTAAAGAATTTAAAAGAACCTCATTATCGTGCGCGAATGAAATCAGCAGATAAATGGGAAGATGCCCTGAAGGATTTTTCCGATGATGAATATGAGGACTTGCTCACTTTTTTGCCTGCCGATAGTCCAAAGCTCAAACGCGAGCATTTCATAGGCAATATTTACAACCAGCAGCACAAAGGAGATTTCTCAACCCTTTTCGATGCTACAATGGTTGATATTGCCAATTACAATGCCGAAATTTTTTCGATGAAAACCGAGAGCGAAACAAAGCTCACCCTGTTCGAAAATATTACGATCCACATTCCAGATACAATGAAGCGTGACGAGTTTGCCCGCGCTTTGGTGGCACGACTGGTGAACTTTAACTTTGAAAAGGTTTTTGCGCAGAAGTACGATTTCTTTTCTACTATTTTCGAATATCTGATTAAAGACTACAATAAAGATGGAGGTGGTAAATATGCTGAATATTTTACGCCACATTCAGTTGCTGCAATAATGGCACGGTTACTAATCAAAGAGGGTGAATCTGTGTCAGACGTTTCGTGTTACGACCCCTCTGCAGGTTCTGGTACACTCCTTATGGCAATTGCACACGCCATTGGTGAAGAACGTTGTACTATCTTTAGTCAGGATATTTCCCAGAAATCGAGTAAAATGCTTCGGCTCAACCTGATTTTAAATAACCTGGTCCATTCCATTCCGAATATAATTCAGGGCGACACTCTGGTTTCTCCATATCATAAAACACCCGATGGAAGGCTGCAAAAGTTCGATTATATCGTGAGTAATCCACCATTTAAACTCGATTTCTCGGATACGCAACCCAAACTTGCCGACCAGAAAACCCGTTTTTTTGCCGGGGTACCTGCAATTGCCAAGGCAAAGAAAGAAAGCATGAGCATATACCTCTGCTTTGTACAACACATCATAAACTCACTTTCGACAAAAGGTAAAGCGGCAGTGGTTGTACCCACCGGCTTTATTACCGCTTCCAGTGGTATAGAAAGGAAAATACGCGAACATCTGGTAACCAATAAAATGATCCGTGGCGTGGTTTCTATGCCCAGCAATATCTTTGCTACCACAGGCACCAATGTATCGGTATTGTTTCTCGACAAGCAAAATTCCAACGGGAAAGTTGTATTGATTGATGCTTCTAAACTGGGAACCACAGTGAAAGAAGACGGGAACCAACGCACCAAATTAAGTAGCGACGACATTGAACAGATTGTGGCAACGTTTCACAATCGCCTATCAGTCGAAGATTTCGCAGTAGCGCTTACATACAGCGAGATTTCAGAGAAAAACTACTCCTTTAGCGCCGGGCAATACTTTGATGTAAAGATTGAATATTCTGATATTACAGCAGAAGAGTTTACTATGAAAATGGATGGATTCAAAGCCAATTTAAAAAATCTGTTTACTGAATCAAATGAACTGGAAAATGATATTCAGAGGCAGTTGGAGGATTTGAAGTATGCAAATTAGAAGAATTGTTATTGGAAATATATGTGAACTAAATTCCGAAACAATTGGTTCATCAAATTCGCCCGAGATTATTCGTTATCTTGATACAAGCAGTATTACTAAAAACAAAATTGAATGTTTTCAATTATTAGATAGCAGACAAACGCTTTTCCCATGTAGAGCAAAGCGTAAAGTAAAAAATGGAACTATAATTTATTCTACCGTAAGACCTAATTTAGAGCACTTTGGCTATCTCGTAAATCCGGAAGATAATCTCATTGTTTCAACTGGTTTTTTAACTATTGACGTTATAGATAAAGACATTGATTCTGAATTTCTTTATTACGCAATTACCCAAAAACACATTACAGATTATCTGCATACAATTGCAGTTAATAATGTATCTTCCTATCCATCAATTAATCCAAGTGATATAAGAAATCTGGAATTTAAAGTTCCAAAAGACAAAGCCGTCCAAAGAAGAATAGCATCTGTTCTTTCCTCCTTAGATTCCAAGATCGACCTCAATAACCGCATCAATGTCGAATTGGAAGCAATGGCCAAAACGCTTTACGATTATTGGTTTGTGCAGTTCGATTTTCCAGACGAAAACGGCAACCCTTATAAAAGTAGTGGAGGCAAGATGGTTTGGAATGAGGAGTTGAAAAGGGAGATTCCAGGGGGATGGGAAGTTGGTACTGCATCAGATTTTTTTGCTCTTAATCCTGGCTTATCGCTTAAAAAAGGATCTTTAAGCAGCTATATTGATATGAATGCACTTCCAACGGCAGGATTTATGACAAAGGAGGTTCAGTTAAAAGAATACAACGGCGGTGTAAAATTTCAGAATGATGATTTGGTTATTGCAAGAATTACTCCTTGTTTAGAAAATGGAAAGACAGGATTAATTACACTTCTAAAAGAAAATGAAACTGGCTTCGGGTCTACTGAATTTATCGTGCTTCGTGGAAGAAAAATGAAATTGAGCAGTTTTGCAGCACTTCTTTCCAGGTCGGAATTATTTAGAAAATATGCTATTGCAAATATGACTGGAACATCTGGTAGAAAGCGAGTTGATGCTTCTGCTCTGGAAATTTTTCCTATGGCAATCCCTCCAGAAGAGCTACTTATGAAATTTGAAGAGACAGTAGGAACTTTCTTTAAAAAAACCACTCTTAATACAACAGAAAACCAACGACTCTCCAACCTCCGTGACTGGCTATTACCCATGCTTATGAATGGGCAGGTAAAGGTTGGTGAAGCAATAGAGCAAATATTAAATATTGCTGCTGAACATGTGTAGAGGTATAAAAGGGAAAATCAGGGAAAGTAAAATAAATTAATTTAAAAGTGAATTTATTTTACTTTCCCTGATTTTCCCTTTTATACCTCTACACATGTTCAGCAGCAATATTTAATATTTGCTCTATTGCTTCACCAACCTTTACCTGCCCATTCATAAGCATGGGTAATA
>JANYLE010000156.1 GCA_025363795.1 Mariniphaga sp.
GTGATCCCCAAAGCGGAAACAGATTATTTGTTTGATCTTGATGATCAAGATTTTGGCGGATTAATGCTTTTTTCAAAGCGCATTGCGATAGCCATTAAAAAGGCTATTTCCTGTAATAAAATCGGGGTGGCTGTCCTTGGCCTCGAAGTTCCTCATGCTCATATTCACCTTGTACCCTTGAATAGTGAAAGTGATATCAATTTTTCGAAAGAAAAGCTAAAACTTACATCAGAAGAATTCACTTCGATTGCGGCAAAAATTGCAAAGGAATTTGTTTGATAATCAATTAGCTGTATTTTTTGAATTTTATGGTGTCGTCCTGCCAAGGGCAATTTGTTGATCTTTATATAATTCCCGATTACATACTCAAGGTCTTTTATTTTACCCGGCCCGGATTTTTACGGATAAACTCTTCCCAATTTTTAACCGAATGATCACCTACCGGATTCTTTAGCTGAAGATAATGGCAAACGGCTGTTGCCAAGCCATCTGTGGCATCCAGATCGTTGGGCGTTATTTCAAGATTAAACATCTGCTTCAGGAAGTATGCCACCTGTTCCTTCGTGGCTGAACCATTGCCTGTTATTGCTTGCTTAATTCGCAGTGGCGCATATTCAAAAATGGGTACGCCTCTGTAAAGTGATGCAGCCATAGCTACCCCTTGTGCCCGACCAAGTTTTAGCATTGACTGAACGTTTTTACCAAAAAACGGTGCCTCAAGTGCCGTCTCGTCGGGTTTGTATTCGTCAACAAGATAAAGTGTTCGTTCAAAAATATGGCTTAGCTTTTGATAATGCCCAGAGAAACCAGACGTTTTAATCACTCCAAGGGCAATAACCTGCGCCTTGTTTTTCGTGATTTTAATGACTCCGTATCCCATGATATTTGAACCGGGATCAATTCCAAGTATTGTTTTATTGATTTCCAACTTCTCTTTTTTTCAAACTTAGTTGAAATTATTTATTTGACCAAGTGAATTGCTTTTGTAGCGAATAATAATACCTGGTTTATACCTCCTTTCGAATGCACATTACCGATGTTCAGGTTTAAAGTTGTTAGGATCTGGTCGGGAGAATTCTGGCTGGGTTTTTAGTTTTGTTTGTTTTTGGAAAAATAATTTACGCAAATGGAAAATATATTTTTACATCAATTGAATTGCGCTGTGTTTTAATGGTAAATTTGAGCAAATTATGGTTGACTATAATTCCGGTGAAACGTATTGTTTTAATTTGGATAGGTACTCATAAATAGTTTCAGGGCAAAGTCTAATAGGGATGGAATTGACTTTTCTCGCATGGATGTTTATATTTTCAAGAAACTAATGAAATGGGGCGAAGAACTCTCTTGGTTGTATTAGGATTATTCCTTTTTTCTGTGAGTCCGCTTTATTCGCAGGATCCCCATTTTTCGCAGTTTTATTCAGCTCCAAATGTATTAAGTCCTTCTTTGGCAGGATCATCTGGTGGTACGCGGTTCGTTGTTAATTACAGAAATCAATGGCCTGGTATCTCGAAAACATATCAGACCTACGCTTTTGCAGCCGATATGTACCTGAATACCTATAAAAGCGGATTTGGGATACTATTTGTTACCGACAAGGCAGGTTCCGCAAGTCTTAATACTTCCTATTTGGGATTACAGTATTCGTATCGGGTGAAGCTGGGTGATTACTGGCAGTTTGTACCTGGGATGCAATTCGCAATAGGACAAAAAAGTATTGACAGGAGCAAACTCATTTTCCCTGATGGCTCCGGAAATTATAGCGGAAATGTTGATTATCTTACTGATACAAGAACCAATTATGTTGATATGGCTTCGTCGCTTTTCCTGTTCTCTCCGAAATTATGGGTAGGACTGACTGTCGACCATTTACTTCGCCCAAGTTATTCCTTCATTGGCGAGCGAGCTTTTCTGCCGGTCAAAGTTGTCAATTTTGGAGGTGTCAATTTTTGGAGCGACCGTTCGAGAAGGGTGGAAGAATCACGGACGGCATCGTTGTGTTATCGTTTTGAATACCAAAATAATTTTAAGCAACTTGATATTGGGGCCTATTGGTATAGCAGAATCCTTGAATTCGGAGTGTGGTACCGGGGATTTCCGGTTTTTAATAAGCAAACTACCTCAAGCATGTTTCTTGATAGCGATGCCATTGTACTGATGTTTGGCGTTGAGAGAGGATCTTTCAAAATATCATATAGCTATGATATGCAACTCTCCTCATTAGCTGCCTATGGATCAGGAGCGCATGAAATTTCATTAATATTTGAAATGGGCGAAATTTTTGGGTGCGGTGCCAAATATTTCGATTGCTTTGCAAAGCGGACTGGTTTAAGGTTTAACGAGGACCAACCTCGCAAGCTCCAGATTTTTTAATGCCATTTTATCATTTTGACTTTTTATATCCTTAAAGGATTTGCTTCAATGTTACATTACGACTTCGATTTCGTCGTTGATAGGTATTCACGTAAAGAAATTAACACTTTTGATTTTTTTGTTTCTATCTAGATCCAAGGTCTAATCTGAATTTTCCTGATAAGGTACTTAATAATCGTGTAATGCAAATATTTGTTTTGCTATTTGTTGGTAAATTATATTCGTTATGTGTTTGGTACATTGTTCTTTTGTGCGATATGTTTTTGCATACTACTGATTTATTCCCTAAATGGGGATGTGATATTTAAATTTGGCTAAACAGTAAATAAATAATTTACGCTATGGTAATAAATATACATGGATCATAGTTATTGCGTTGCCGAATACCTATATTTGACGTATTAAATAATAGTTTGTATTGGGAGCTTGAATTAGTTGTTGTGGAGAGGAGTTGTAAAATGGAAATAAAGGGTTTCTCATATTTATTTTCTGTAATCGCAAGATTAACGATTAGTTGTTTGCTGTTCATTTTAGGTTTATCTTATCAATTGTCTGGTCAGACTCCACTCCTTCAGGATGCAGATATTGAAACCCCTTTTGGCAATTGCGATCGTGTCCCGACAAAACTCAATCCTGATTACACGTTAACTGTTAGCAATATTTCCCAGCAGCAATCTCTAATTGCTTCTTACAAAATCAATTGGGGTGATGGCTCTGATGAGGAACTATTTCCGGCAAACTTTCCTTCTGCCTCGCATCTCTATCAGCAGCTTGGTATATTTAATTTGGTTTTTACTGCAATCGTAAATGGCGTTCCCATAAGTAAAACCTACCCGGTTTCTAATCAAAGCAATCCTTCAATCGTATTGGGAAATAATGGTGGAAGTACTACTGGTTGCAGTCCTTTATTGCTTAATTTTACGGTGGGTGGTGTTGCAGATAATGCTCCAGGAACTTATTATCTTGTTGATTATGGCGATGGTTCTCCGATTGAGAATAGAACATTTGAACAAATGGTTGCCAATAACAGCCTCGAACATACCTATATTAAGAGTTCTTGTGATGCCCCTGGCATTGACGGACAATTCACATTAATCGTCGAAGCTGTTAATAGTTGTACTTCTACTGCAGTGAAATTAGGCAGTATCAGAGTTTTTAAATCACCGATTGCTAATTTTTCAACCGCCGTCAATGGATGTTTAAATAGTCAGATTTCCTTTATTAATCAAACCGTATCGGGCGCTGGTTATAATTGTAATTCGGGTTCTGCTACCTATTTATGGGATTTCGGGGACGGGAATTCAAATTCCACAGAGAAAAACCCTAAACATTCCTATACCGAACCGGGAAGTTATCATGTATCTCTTACCTCCAGTAATCCACAATGTGCACTGGGAACAACAACCAAACGTGATATTTGCATTAATCCATTACCAGTCTCATCATTTGATCTTAGCGCCACCGACATTTGTAAAGGGTCAAAGGTTTCGGCCACGAATAACTCCACTTTAGCTGCAAATACAATATGTGGTAATTTAGTTTATAAATGGGTTATTGACAATTATACCGGGTCAACTATTTGTCTTCCTAATACCAAATTATGGCACTTTGAAACTGGCAACGAAAATTCCACGAATCCGGTGTTTGTATTCGATAATGCTGGTTCCTATCGGATTAATTTAACGGTCACTAATGGGTGTGGCTCAATAACAACTTCTAAAACGATAAAAGTAAAACAGGTTTCTACCATCAGGATTAATCCGCCGGATCAACTTTGTGTTGGTCAGCAGATATTTCCGACAGCACAAGTTGATAATTGTTTTGGGGAAACAGTTTCTTCTTATAACTGGCAATTTGATGGGGCACAGCAATCTGTATCAATTAAAGCTAAACCAGACCCAATTACATATCAAAATGCCGGAAGTTATCAGATTCTATTGTCAGCGACTAACGAATGTGGAGTTTCAAATGCTCTGCCGGTTACAATTAAGGTAAATGATTTACCTAATCCGGAGATAAGTGGGCCTGAAATTGTGTGTGCAAATTCCAAAGGGAATGTTTATTCAACACGTGCAGGGATGAGCAATTATCGTTGGACGGTTTCATCCGGCGGTGTTGTTATTTCAGGCGGAACCCCAACATCAAATTCGATCACAATTGATTGGAAGGAGTCAGACAACCAGACTGTTAGTTTGAACTATAATCAATCTGGTTGTGAAGCGCTAATCCCTTCTGTGTTACACATCAAAGTTAATCCTTTACCAGTTGCGATAACTGGTGATGCCGTCACAATATGTAGTGGTACTCCTGTTCAAATTGGAGGACCATCAATAGAAGGACGTTCCTATAACTGGGTTTCCGAACCCGCAGGATTTACTTCAATCGTATCTTCACCGATTGTGAATCCATTGCAAACATCTGAGTATTTTCTTACCGAAACCATTGGATCATCAGGTTGTACCAGAACGAATTCAGTTAAGGTTACAGCTAATCCATTGCCTGTTCCTTTAATTAGTGGACCCGCTGCTGTATGTCTCGGGTCGACAGCTGTAGTCTATACTTCGGCTGCCGGAATGACAAACTACCAATGGGCCGTTTCTTCAGGCGGAACTGTTAACGCTGGAGGAATTTCAACGTCAAATACAATAACTGTTACATGGAATAAACCGGGTATTCAGTTAATTTCGTTGAACTATACCAATGAGAACGGATGCGTTGGAGTTGTTGCCTATGACTTTCACGTATCCGTAAATACGTCACAAACCATTTCTTTGGTGGGTCCTGAAACGGTTTGTGAACAAGCGACCGGAATTGTCTATACTGCATTAGCTGGAATGACCAATTATAATTGGGCTATTTTTTCAGATGGGAAACTAATTTCGGGAGGAGATGCAGTCTCAAATGTTGCAGAAGTCCTTTGGAATAAATCCGGGAGGCAATCCGTTGGTGTGAATTATATACAGCCTGGATGCCAGGGTTCAGCGCCGGGAGTATTGGATGTCAACGTGAATCCCCGAACTTTACCGGTAATCACAGGTGCAGGTAGTATCTGCGCCGGTTCTAAAAACGTAACTTACATAACGGAATCCGGTAAGACAAATTACAAATGGGAGATTGCAGAAGGTGGTATCATCACAGCTGGTGCTGCGACGAACGAAATCACAGTGAACTGGATTGGTTACGGCAATAAGTTTGTAAAAGTGAATTATGATTTTGATGGTCATTGCGCTGCAATTGTTCCAACTGTTTTTAACGTAACGGTTAATGAGTTGCAGATTCCAACAATTAAAGGAGAATCAACTACTTGCCAGGGAACAAGTGCCGTC
>JANYLE010000203.1 GCA_025363795.1 Mariniphaga sp.
CGGAAACCTCGACTCCAGGAACGGTCTTGAAGTGATGAACCTGTTGACCGAACTCAACCGCGAAGGAACGACTATCGTGATGGTTACACACTCCCTGCATGACTCTGAATTTGCACACCGGGTAATTAACCTTTTCGACGGACAGATCATCACAGAAGAGGTAAAAATGCTCATGGGTGCTGAAATGTTCTAGACTTTTAATAGGACAGGTACGATGCCGTTGGGAATTACTTTGCTTACTGTTGGCTGGCTAAGTTGGAAAGCAGCAACAAGGAACCCGGTGGAAGCACTCCGATACGAGTAAATGTCAGGTGCTATGCCAAGAAGAGATACAGTACTGTCAAATAAATGGACGTTTAAAAATTCAGGAAATGATTCCAGCTATTAATTATCAACAACTTAACATCATGGCACAATCTATGGTTCGTTTATCCTGACGATGAACAGGAATCGGATAAAAGAAGAATCAGATATAACAAACGCTTGTTCAGATTGCGGATAAAAATAATGCAGGAATACAAATCCAACTTATACCAGAAACGATGATCAAACATTTTTTCATAAGCATTTACAGGAACATGTTAAGGGATAAAGTTTTCACCTTCATCAACCTGACGAACTTAACGATTGGTTTCACAACCTTCATTTTATTGGGAATGGTTGTGAGTTACGAATTCAACTATGACAAGCACAACAAAAATTACAGCCGGATTTACCGCGTGCAGACCAAACAGGAAGATTCGTACCCTACCAATTACTGTACTTACAGCCCGGCTGCTTTCCGTTACCATCTGATGGCCGACCTGCCCGATGTGGAACAGGCCCTGCTGATGCGCGAAATTTCAAGTAGCCAGGGTGGTGGTCAGTACTTCACCCTTCCTGATGGCAATCAGCTCTATGAAAAACAGGGTTACTTTAGTGAAAATTCCATTTTTGACATCTTCACCATCAATCTCAAAGAAGGAGCTACCAGTAACGCACTCACCGACCCGAACACCATTGTTCTCTCTGAAACGCTCAGGCAAAAGCTTTTCCCCAAAGGGAATGCAGTGGGCAAACAGGTTGTGATTGGCAAACGCTATCCGCTCCTGGTAACAGGTGTCTATGCTGATTTCCCATTCAATTCGAATATGCGGCCTTCTTTCCTGGTTTCAATGGGCACTTTTGAAGCTTTTGCAGGGCGAAAGAATTTCCGTGACGACTGGACTTATATTGACAACGATAATTACATATTGCTGAAAAAGGGTGCAAACCCCAAACTGGTAGATGCGAAAATAAAGAATGCGTTTAAACATGTGAAGAACTTCGAGAAGTCAACACCTTATCTTCACCCACTGTCGAAACATCACGTCTCCCCTAACAATCAGTCAGATATGCTGGTCGGGTTAGCGATACTTTCGCTTGCGGGATTGCTCGTGCTTATTCTTGCGTGCGTCAACTATGTGAACCTATCGCTGGCCAACTCAACACAACGTGCCTGCGAAATAGGAATCAAAAAAGTAGTTGGTTTCTCAAAGAAGGCCATTGCAACACAATTTATAACCGAAACTGTTACGATCACGCTCATTGCCATGTTCATTGGAATGATGGTTGCGCAACTTTGCACACCATTAATGGCCTGGATCCTTCAGGGTAAATTTGAATACAACATACTTGAAAACATCAAATTATTTCTTACTGTATTGGGTGTCGGGCTTCTTGCCGGCGTGCTTTCAGGATTATATCCATCTTTCGTACTTTCGGCATACAACCCGGTAAAGGTATTGAAGGGGAAATTGTTTGTGGGAACAGGAAATTCCATCAACCTGAAAAAAGTGCTTACCGCCACCCAGTTTTCCATATCACTGTTCATTCTCATCGTAAGTTTCATCCTTTATAACCACGTAAATTTTATCCTGAATAAAGACTTAGGCTTCGACAACAAGAACATCCTCTTTACGGAAGTGAATGTTCAGGAAAAGATGGATTTTGAAACTGTCAGACAAAGATTGATACAACATTCTGAAATTGCAGATGCTGCGTTTTCGAACACCATCCCGTTCCAGGGGAATATTGGCGGATATGTATCATGGGATGGTGCTTCCCCCGATGAGAAAGTGATGGTAAGTCGTAATTATGTAAGCTATGACTTTATAACAACCTACAATTTTAAGATGGCATACGGCCGGAATTTTTCAAAAGATTATCCATCTGACAGCAAGGGTTGTATCATCAACGAAACAGCGCTAAAAGTTTTTGGCTGGAAGAACGATCCGATCGGCAAACAGGTTTTCCTTGTGGGTAAACCATACCCGGTGATTGGTGTTGTAAAAGATTTCCATCCGTTTTCGGTGCACAACCCTATTCCAACTTACGTGATGTTTCTTAATCCAAATGATTTTACCGGATCGCGGCAACTCACACTGCGGTTCACCCCCGGGAACGAGCAAAAAGCCCGGCAATTGGCAACCAGTGAACTGGAAACTATTTTCCCCAACGATCCGTTCGAGTTCAAAGATTTTAAGGTTCTCTTCGATTTAGATGGGGCCATTAAATTCTGGCAAGCCATGAAACGGACCTTCTTCTTTTTCGCAGTGGTGACGCTTATTGTTTCATCAATCGGGTTGTTTGGTTTGATCCTCTTCACCACCAAGCGGCGTACGAAAGAAATTGGCATCCGGAAGGTACTCGGCAGTTCAGTCGGCGCCATTTATCGGCAACTTTCGACCGAGGTTGTGGGGTTGTTGGGTTTTGCAGTTTTGGTTGCCTGTCCTGCAGCATTGTACATCTATCGGACAATGCCCGGGGCTTACAAAGAACCGCTTACCATCTATGAATTTCTGCTGGCAATCGGGTTAATCGCAATCGTAGCGTTTCTAACCATCAGTTTCCACGTGCTAAAAGTTGCAATGAGGAACCCGGTTGAGGCGTTAAGGTATGAGTAGCGAGCTGGGAAAATGGGAAATAAAGAAAGGGCGATTCTGTGAGATCGCCCTAATATTTAAAAACAACTGATCTGAAAAACAGCTGCAGTGACCAATTTCACAGCTAATTAAAATAGCTAGATCTTGTCTTTATAGAAATCCTCAGCAGGTATCATTGCCAGCTCGTAAAGGAAGTCACCAATTTTTTCGGTTACCAATTTGTAGAAAACCTCCCCTTTCTCAGCAGTAGCCAGAACAGGGTTTCCAATTCCCGTGTCTTTGGTCACTTTGGTCCATTGGCGTTCGGCCCAGGCCCATCCTTCGTTCAGTGCCGGAACACTGAAAACACGTGCTTTGCCATCGCCGGCTTCAGCCAAAGGCAATACCAGTTCGGGAGCTAAATACTGGATAAAGCTTGTTTCCACTTCTCCGGCATGTTCGCCAAGATCATCGAAATAGTGCTCAGCACCCGGAATCTTGAACCAATTGCACTGACAAATAAACATATTGGGAAAGAGCAGATTCAACTCTCTGATAATCTGCCTAAAGTCATTCCCTCCATGCGTGTTCATGATCACCAGTTTATGAATTCCCTGACGATCAAGAACTGTTATCAGGTCTTTGAGGATCATCATCTGGGTTCCTGGATTCAGGTTCATATCGAATTTCACATCAGGCTGACCTGTATTTACACCAAAAGGAACTGTCGGCAGCACCATCACTTTTGCCCCGCGGCTAAAAGCGATTCGTGCCGATTCGGCAGCGATCTGATCGGCCAGAATATTATCTGTGCCATAGGGAAGATGATAATTATGGGCTTCTGTAGCACCCCAGGGCAAAACTGCTAACTGAAAATCAGTCGGTTTTACGGCCTTCCAATTTGTTTCTGCAAGAATATATGGACGCATAAATAATTTTATTAAACGCCTAAAATTACTAAAACTCAACAAACTTCAAATCTTCGCGGCAGTTCATTTGTGAAGAATTTATTTTTTAAGGACAAATGGATCATTGAGCCGTAGTGGGTTTCTTCTTTGTCGCGCCATTCAACCGGGGACATTATTTCCGATACCCGGGCGATTCAATCAACTGATTTATTTATTAAATTTATTCTGTCAAAACCAACTGCGAAATGAACCGCTATTTTATGCTGACTTTTATGCTTATTCGTTAGATTTCAAAAACTTTTCTAAAAATTCCCGGAAGTATGAAAAATAGAATGCCGGCAGTCGCGGGCACATTCTATCCCGCCACTGCTACAACGTTAGAGAATCAACTATTCAGTTTTTTCGAAAGAGCGATTAAAGGACCAGCAACTGAGGTGGCTGCTTTAATTGTTCCTCATGCCGGGTATATTTTTTCGGGTGAAGTAGCAGCATCCGCCTATGCAAAACTCGACAGACAGCAACAGTACCAGAATATCTTTATCATCGGCGTATCGCACCGGAAACACTTCAATGGCGTATCCGTTTACCCAAAAGGGTATTACACGACTCCTTCCGGTATGGTCAAAGTTGATGAAGTGATCACCACTCAATTGATAGAAAAATATCCGTTTATTTATTACGATGAGGAAGCAGACAAAACAGAGCATTCGCTCGAGGTGCAACTTCCGTTTCTCCAGTATTGGCTGTTGAATGATTTTCAAATCGTCCCGCTGCTCCTTGGAAGTGAAGATGCTGAGCTTGGTGAAGCACTGGCAGAAGCAATACGTCCCTGGTTTAGTGCAGAAAACCTGTTTGTCATCAGCACCGATTTTTCGCATTACCCATCCTATGATACTGCCGTCAGGATTGATGGTGAAACAGCAGATGCCATTCTGTCGAACGACAGTAACAAACTCAAAACCATCTGTGATAAGAATAAGCGTGCAATCGGAAATAATGTTTTAACCGGCCTTTGCGGCGCTGCGGCAGTTCAGATCCTGCTTCACCTCACGCAGGGCAATAAGGAAATTTCGTTTGAGAAGATTGCCTATAAGAATTCCGGGGACGCTGAAGTGGGTGATAAAAAACGTGTGGTGGGCTATTGGGCCATTGCTGCAAACAGGGTGAACCATCCAATCATCCTGACCGAAGCTGAAAAAACAGAATTATTGAAACTGGCCAGGGCTAGTATTACTGGATACCTCTCTTACAGCAAAGGAACCCATCATGACCGTGAATATTCAGGAACCTTCCTTGAAAAATACGGCGCATTTGTCACCTTAAAAATAGCTGGGAAACTACGCGGATGCATCGGGCGATTCGACCCACATTTGCCATTGTATCAACTAATTTCAGAACTAGCCATATCGGCAGCTACACGCGACTCGCGCTTTGACCCGCTAACAACCAAAGAGCTGAGCCAGATTGATATCGAAATATCGGTCCTGACACCACTTAAAAAAATAGATTCCATTGATGAAATCGAGATTGGAAAGCATGGGATCTATATCAAAAAAGGGGTGCGCACCGGGACTTTTCTCCCGCAGGTCGCTTTGGAGACCAACTGGACCAAAGAGGAATTACTGGGGCATTGCGCGCGCGATAAAGCAGGAATTGGCTGGGACGGCTGGAAAAGCAGCGAGCTTTATACCTATGATGCAATCGTTTTTGGCGAAAAATGAATCAGGTCATCATTTTTCTTTCTAATTGCTATCTTTGGAAGATAAACAGCAATTCCAATATCAGATAATTCCGATTATGATAGTTCCGATTTATCAGGTTGATGCCTTCACCGATCAGCAATTTTCAGGTAATCCGGCAGCAGTATGTCCACTCGATTTCTGGCCTTCAGACGATATTTTGCAAAACATTGCAGCCGAAAATAATTTATCAGAAACCGCCTTTTTCAGGAAAAGGGATCAACTCTACGAAATCAGGTGGTTTACCCCTATCGCAGAAGTTGAATTGTGCGGTCATGCTACGCTGGCAACCGCACATGTATTGTTCAATCATCTGAAGTTCAAAGGAGACCATATCATTTTTGAATCCGCTTACAGTGGAAAACTTGAAGTTTACAAGAATGGTGAATATCTTACCTTAGACTTCCCTGCCGATCACCTTGAACCCGCGTTGCCCCCCGATCATTTGATCAAATCGCTGGGGAAAAAACCATTGGAAATCTGGAAAGGGAAAACCGATTACCTCCTTTATTATCCGTCACAGGAAGATATTGAGGAGATCACCCCCGAATTCAATTTGCTTAAAAAAGTCAATGCAAGGGGAATAATCGTTACTGCTCCCGGTTACGAATACGATTTCGTTTCCCGTTTTTTTGCACCTTTTGTCGGAGTCAATGAAGATCCTGTAACAGGGTCCGCTCACACATCACTGGTTCCATTCTGGGCACACCGGCTCAATCAGCTTGAGTTTGAAGCCCGCCAACTCTCTGCCAGGGGAGGATTTCTTAAATGCCAGCTCAGGGGAGAAAGGGTGTTGATCTCGGGACAGGCCTGCACCTACATGACCGGTTCCATCACGTTAACTTAATTACTGTCAACCAATAATATCAACCAAAATTTATCAGATTTTATCATGAGAGTTAATGTTTTAAAAACACTACCCCTGCTTTTTCTGCTTTTGTGGTCAATGGCCGGAATGTCACAGGTTGTACTTCCTCCATTTTTTAATTGCAACATGGTTCTTCAGCAGGGAATAGAGATACCGGTCTGGGGATGGGCATCGCCCGGTGAGAAAGTCACAGTTACTTTTGAAAATAATACGGCGAGCACGCGCACGGGTAAAAACGGGAAATGGCGTGTCAATCTTCCCAAGATGAATTATGGCGGCCCGTATAAAATGACCGTTAAAGGGAAGAACTTCCGTACCATCGAGAATATCATGATCGGTGAAGTCTGGGTCTGTTCCGGACAATCAAACATGGAGTTCAAAGTCAAGACGACTAAAAATGCCGAAACCGAAATTGCTGCAGCCAACTATCCAAACATCCGGTTCTTCACCGTTAAGAAACGGGTTTCGAAAGAACCTCAGGAAAATCTCGAAGAGGGGGAATGGTGGTTATGCTCACCGGAGTCTGTCGCCGATTTCTCAGCCGTAGGATATTTCTTCGGGCGCAATCTTTACGAAAAATTAAAAGTTCCGATTGGACTCATTCACACCTCCTGGGGCGGAACGGTGGCCGAAACCTGGACCAGTGCGGAGACAATCGCAGCAGATCCTGACTTTTCGGAGATGCTCACCAAACTCAAAAATGTAGATATGAATGCCGGCAAAGTAGGACCCAACAACTACCCTACCCTGCTTTACAACGGCATGCTTAACCCGATTATCCCTTACGGAATCAAAGGGGTGATCTGGTACCAGGGTGAATCGAATGCCTCGCGGGCGCAGCAGTACAAACGGGTTTTCCCAAATATGATCAAAGACTGGCGCACAAAATGGAACCAGGGAAATTTCCCTTTCCTGTTTGTTCAGCTGGCGAACTTCAAGAAACCGGTTACAATACCTGCCGAAAGTGAATGGGCAGAATTACGCGAGACCCAGACGCAAACCCTGAAACTCGAAAATACAGGAATGGCAACAATCATTGATGCCGGCGACGCAGACAATATCCATCCGACTGACAAGCAAGTCGTAGGTTACCGTTTGTCGTTGGCTGCACGTAAAGTTGCCTATGGTGAAAACCTCGTTTATACGGGTCCGACCTACCGGGATATGAAAATCGACGGTAATAAAATCTATCTCACCTTCGACAATACGGGCAAAGGTCTCCAATCGGCTAACCGGTATGGCTACATCAATGGTTTCACGGTTGCAGCTGACCAGGGCGAATTCAAGTGGGCAAAAGCCACCGTCATTAACGAAAATACAGTGATGGTCACAAGTGATGCAGTTGAAAAACCTGTAGCAGTAAGGTATGGCTGGGCTGACAATCCCGATGATCTGAACCTTTACAATGCCGAAGGTTTACCAGCAAATCCGTTCAGAACCGACTCAAGGCCGGGTATCACGAAATAGATAAATAACTATCAGCATAAAGAAGGCGGTCCTAACAGATCGCCTTCTTTTGTTTATCAGGAAAATCATCTTTAAACGCTTTTCAAAACGCAAAGAAACGAAATCCGGCTCTGCAATTCCGAACCAATAACTATACTGACAGAGCGCAGGTGAGTTGACTAATACCCATCTTCGGTCACAATCCCTATTTTTACTGCTTTTAGAAACTGCGGAACCCAAATTTCCAAATTGGGTTTTAGGCGGATGCCGCACCAACATAATAGCCAATTATTTTATCATACAAAAAACAGTTGAGAAAAGATTGAAAATCAGGGTAACAATTCTTAACTAAAACCTATAAATAGGTATAAAGACCAAACCAATGTTTGTTTTGTTGGAAACTTTATGTTTGCAGAAGCAGTGTATTAACGACGATTGCTAAAACCCTTCTAAAAACTTTCAATGCCATGCTAACATCCAAGATCCTAACCCTGCGGAATGAAAGCGAGTTTAAATGTATCGATTTGACAGATCTACTTTATGTCCTTGTTTATGACTACCTGTCATCTTTTCATTCTAAGAACAACCAGAAATTCACCTGCACTAAATCACTATTGGAAGTTGAAACTATTTTGCCTGATAATTTCTTCCGGATTAACAGAAATTGCGTTGTGAATATCTATGCCGTGGATACGATTCATCTCCGGGACCGGACACTCCATCTTTCAAATTCAGATAAATTTATTGTTTCACACCGAAGGATAAAACAACTACAGACTGCACTTATGAGTCATAACCTAACGATCACGGGTTAAGCAGTTACGTTTACAAGTTGTCACCAATTGGACGCTTATTTAAAATATTGTTTTCTTATAATTGTATTGTTGATTTCTTCAACAATGCAATTAGCAGATAGAAATGCAATAGGTGTTAATTGCGATCAGGCGTTCTTTGAGTGAAACTACATAATGACACATGGGTAAATTCACCGTTTCTGCCTATAAATTGCTTGTCGATGCTCATCCAACGAATGTAAGCATCCATCCAATGCGTGTTAATGCTCATCCAACGTATGTAAGCATCCATCCAACGCGTGTTAATGCTCATCCAACGTATGTAAGCATCCATCCAACGTGTGTTAATGCTCATCCAACGTATGTAAGCATCCATCCAATGTATGTAAGCATCCATCCAACGTGTGTTAATGCTCATCCAACGAATGTAAGCGTCCATCCAACGCGTGTTAATGCTCATCCAACGAATGTCAATTCCCGATATAGGCAATAATACTTCCATTCTGCGTGTGCCGGAACACAGAAGGAAGTTGATAAAAATAGTTGCAGAAATATAAAACGTAATAGACCATCTGAAACACAATCATTAACTTAAAATATAGAAATCATGCAAAAACGACTTGAAAACAAATTAACGATGTTTAAAGCTGTGTTGAGTTTTTTGAAACAAAACATTTCAGCATGGGGAAGTTCTACCGTCATGGCAGCGATAATTGCAAAACTGGAGGATTTGATTGGTGAAATTGAAACTGTTCGTCTGATTACCAATAGCGACCTTACAGGATTTACTGCCGAAAAATTGGTACAACAGGATGCCCTTATCAATAAAGCCTACGAGTTGTCATCGATTCTGTATGCAATGGCATCGTCCTCCAAAAATAAGGTATTACAGGGGAAGGTCGATTTTACCGAAAGTGAACTTCAAAATGCTCGTGGTGGAGATCTGATTTCTACGAGTTCCGCTATTGCAGCTTTGGTTCGAGATAATCTGACAGTATTAGTGCCTTATGAACTTACTGAAACAGATGTGACCGGTTTTGAAGAGATGATCAGCAGCTTTGCCGAAAATCTTCCTACGCACCGCGTTTCGCTAGCCGAACGCAAAGCGGCCAACGAGCGGCTAAAAGAAGTATTCTCAGCAGTTGATGTCGTAGTTAACGAACAGCTTGACCGCATGATGGTACGTTACCGAAACACTTCTGCCAATTTGTATGCTGCGTATAATAATGCCCGTTCGGTTGTGGATTATGGCACCAGGCACGAAAAAGTGGAGAAGCCGAAAAATTAATTAACCAAAACAAGGATTGTCTATTACTCTGAATAATTTGGCTGATGCGGTTTTGGAAAGGATTGGAAGGTGATTTTAAAACCTTGTCAGGGCTGAATATCGAATGTATATCAATTAGAAAAAGTGTATCAATTAGAAATTGATACACTTTTATACATTTATTAAGGATTTTAGAATTAGCTTTTTATTCTAAAGGAAACGGCCATAACCTTCCGGCCATCATCGCACTTTCCCAGATCTTAAATGGTTTACCAGAGAGCGTAATACCATACTCTTCAACGGCCTGTGAAAAACTGACGCCCTTTCGGAACAACCAAAACAAATGACTGTCAAACAGCTGTCCCGGGGTAATTTTCTTGTTTACACTTACGGCAAGGTCAAACAGGTCTTTTTTAACCATCGCATCAGAGATCGGAAGATTTTTATCCTTGTGCAACAGCGGTTCATGGGCCTGTAATTTATTCAAAACCCGGTACAGCAACCGGTAATTTTCGAGCTGAATCTTATAGGTATGTGCCTTTCCCGTTGCTTTTCGGGTGAAGTTAAAAAGCAGATAATCGGGCTTCAGCATAAATTGCCCCGCTTTTAATTCAAGGGCCTCCTCTATCGTTATACCATAATTATAAGCTAAAAATAAAATAACGCGCTGGCGATCAGAATCGCACCTTGTCATCAATACCCTGATTTCTTCAGGTGAAAAAAAATCTTCCATAAATAGTTTTTCTAATATATTTTTTTGGATTTAAAAATGCAGGAACAATGAGCAATAAACATAACTTCAGCCCGAAATAAAAGCAGATCCGTCAAATTAATAAAGGATATAAAAGTCCGGTTAATGAACTTTTATCTATATTTCATTGCGCAAATATAGGTATTTCTTTAATCTATCAAAACATTAATACAAGTTCTTGTCCATTATAAAACAGATCTGACAAAAATCATAATTATTAATTATTCAATCCTGTTAAGAGCACGTAAAATAATCTTACCGCGGATAGGTTTTATCAGTTATCTGAAAGATCCCGGCTATACATGTATATCCGCTGAAACCGTCGTCACCTATTACCCGATTCTCAACTTGCGGTTAAGTACCACAACCTGCAATCACCTGCCATTTAGACCGTTCATGCGAAGAAGAAAAAATATCCGGATGGACAAAAATCCCATCCGTTTGCAGCTTAATGGGAATAAGAGATCATTCCGTTCATACAATACAAATTACAACCAGCCCTTT
>JANYLE010000408.1 GCA_025363795.1 Mariniphaga sp.
CACCATTGGCAAAAAACGATGGACCAATCTCCGTATTGCGTGGATTTAAGAAGAAGGAACTTAAAACATTACTGCAAAATGCAGAAATAGATCACTATTCAATTACCACGAAATGGGCTTTCAGGTACCTGGTCGTGGGAAAATCGTAGCGACGAAAGAGGAAAACAGGAAGATGAGAAAGTGAAGCAGCATATAAGACAAATCAACAACTAACCAAAACTTGTCAATTGCAAAATACGATCACAAAACCTCAGGTGCTGATAGTTGGTGCGGGACCATCCGGATTGATGATGGCCTGCCAGTTGGCACTTCGGGGCATCCCGTTTCGCATCATCGACAAAAAAGATCATCCGGCAAACTATTCAGGGGCATTGATCGTTCAGGCACGGAGCCTTGAAATATTTGACCAGTTGGGAATTGCCTCAAATGCAATAGCGCAGGGAATTATCGCCCATCAGGTCAACATTATCTTTAACGGCAAGAAACCGGTAAGCCTTGACTTGACGAATATCGGCAAAGGGCTGACCAGATTTCCCTATCTGCTGATGCTCGAACAAACCAAAACAGAAAAATTACTGATTGACTACCTCCTTGATTTCGGCTATTCGGTTGAAAGAGAGAAAGAACTGCTTCGGTTCACACAAAATAAGGATGGCGTCACCGCGGTTATAAAACTTCCCGACGGAACCGAAGAAACCATCAGCGCTTCCTACTTAATCGCTGCCGATGGTGGAAATAGCCTGATCAGAAAACAGTTAAATATACCATTTCTCGGAAAGACCCATCAATTATCGCTGTTTGTACTCGACAACAAGGCCGAAGTTGATTTACCATCCAATACATTGACCTTTCTTTTTTCCGAAAATGCAAGTTCGGGAATCTTTCCGCTAACCGGAGAGCGGTGGAGAATAGATGGCACAATACTCAGGAAACTGAAGGACAAAGAGACGGTCACCTTTAATGATATCGGGGAACGGTTTGCTCAACGAATCCGGATGAATATCAAACTGGGTCAGCCTGAATGGTTTTCGGTATTTCATGCCCATCAGCGATACGCCAAATCATTTCGGGATAACCGGTGTTTTCTTATCGGAGATGCGGCACATGTGCTAAGTCCTGTTGGTGCGCAGGGAATGAACTCCGGAATACAGGATGCCTCTAACCTCGCATGGAAACTCTCATTGGTCATTAAAAGTGAAGCGAACGACTCGTTGCTCAACACTTATCATGCTGAGCGGCAATCCATCGCGAAGCAGCTGATCCGATCAACGGATCGCGCCTTTCGGTTTGTGTCAAGCGAAAACCTTATCGCTAAGAAACTTCGCCTTTATGTTGCGCCCCTATTATTGAAAATTCTTTTCCCGATCATCGAAAAGCAACAATCAATCAGCAACTATCTCTTCAAAGGAATCTCTCAAACCGGTATTAATTACCGGAAAAGCTCTTTCTCCAGTCGAACTTCATCAGGCAACTTTCCAATAAATTCACCCAAACCAGGCTACAGATTACCTTATATCCTATTTGAAGAAAATGGTAAAACGGTTAATATTCAGGACAAAGCAAACGATGCACGGTTTCATCTCTTAATATTCGCACCACAAACTTCGGCAATAGAATTTAGGACGATCGCAGAAGAATATAAAGCGATCCTGTCAGCGGAAATGATCCCTTTTAATTCAGGGACAACGACGCTTTATAAAAAATTGGGGATAAAGCACGAAGGTTGTTACCTGATCAGACCTGATTTGCATATTGCCTTTCGATCCAATCAATCCGGAACAGCCCATTTTAATCAGTTCTTTAACCAATATTTAAGTTAATTGATCAGAATTTCAATAGCTGACAAATTTGACTATTTTTGGATTAGACTTAAACTATGGGAATCCATCACCAAATTAAATTTAAAGAACTAACAAATAGAACGCCATGAAACAAGCCACGGTGAATTGGGGCAAGTTTTATCCGGAATTAAAAAACAAATTATTCACAGATGAAATTAATAATCAGCTTACTTATTTTTCTGCTGTCTGCAACAACCATGACTGGACAGATCACTTCCGGGGAATCGTTAAAGATTAACGACGGATGGAAATTCCAAAAGGGAGATTTTAAAGAGGTGGCAATGCCCGGTTACGACGATTCGAAGTGGCGTCAGTTGGATTTGCCGCACGACTGGAGTGTTGAAGGACCGCTTAATCAAAATCTGGCAAGTGCAACAGGATATTTGCCCGGAGGCATTGCCTGGTACCGTAAAACGCTCGATATTCCTGCCGATCAAAAGGACAAAAAAGTATTTATTTATTTCGAAGGGATCTACCGAAATGGCGAAGTGTTCATCAATGGGATCTCGATGGGTGTGCGCCCCAACGGTTATATTTCGTATCAGTATGATATTACCTCCAATATTAAATTCGGAGAAAAAAATACGATTGCGGTCCGTGTCGATCACAGTAAATCTGTCGATTCGCGCTGGTACACCGGATCGGGCATTTACCGGGATGTTTACCTGGTTTATGAAAATCCTGTCTATATCGATTTATGGGGAGTCTATTACACAACAAAGACCTTTGACAAAAATAAGTCAGCTGTCCAGGTTCAAACTTCGGTGAAAAATACGACCAGCCAACCGGCAACTGTAACTGTCGTTCAGGAATTATTCGATGCGGCACAGAAAAGCACCGCCAAGACCACAAAAAAATTGATTGTTGCTGCGGGAACCACCGCGGTTTCGATGCAGGATCTGACAGTCAACCAAGCTCAACTATGGTCGGTTGACAATCCATATCTCTATCAGCTGGTCACTTCGGTTTACAAAGCTGGGAAGCTGACCGATAAATCTGTTGAGCATGTAGGAATCAGGACGTTGGGATTCGATGTCAATAAGGGATTCTCGCTCAACGGAAAATCGCTAAAAGTAAAGGGACTTTGTTTGCATCATGATGCCGGTGTCCTGGGTTCAGCCGTACCTAAAGAAGTATGGGAACGCAGGTTAATCACCCTGAAATCGTTGGGATGCAATGCTATCCGAGGCAGCCATAACCCTCAGTCGCCAATTCTTTACGACCTCTGTGACAAACTTGGATTATTGGTACTCGACGAGGCTTTTGATGAATGGGAATTTTCGAAAAAGAAATGGATTGAAGGTTGGAATGTAGGTACGCCTGGTTTAGATGGCCCCGCAGAATTCTTTGAGAAATGGGGAGAAACCGATCTGCGTGATCTGGTACTTCGCGACAGGAATCATCCTTCGGTGTTTATGTGGAGTATCGGAAATGAGGTTGATTATCCGAACGATCCTTACTCCCACCCTATTCTTGAAAAGGAAGGGATCGGACAACAGCATACCAAAGGATACCTGAAAGATCATCCAAATGCAGAAAGATTGGGCGGGATTGCCAAACGATTAGCTGCAGTAGTCAAAAAATACGATGCCTCAAGGCCAGTAACCGCTGGACTTGCCGGACCAGTCATGTCGAATGAAACGGATTATCCCGGCGCACTCGATGTTGCAGGATATAACTATACCGAAAGTAGGTATGCCCAGGATCACGCAACTTTCCCGAAACGAGTATTGTATGGCAGCGAAAATGGACATTCAATGGAGGCCTGGAAAGCCGTCCGCAATAATGAATACATATTCGGTCAATTTCTTTGGACAGGAATTGATTACCTGGGAGAAGCGCATCGCTGGCCATCCCGTGGATTTACATCCGGGTTGCTCGATTTAGCCGGATTTAAAAAGCCACGTGCCTATTTCAGGGAAAGTCTGTGGTCTGAAAAACCAATGATTTATGCGGGCACCTATAAAAGCAAAAGTGGTGACCGAGATCTTTCCATCGATGCACTACCTATTTGGAACTATGAGAAAAGCGATACAATCAGGGTTGTCAGTTATACCAATTGCAAAAAGGCGCAGCTCGTCCTTAACGGACAAAAAATAGGAGAAGCCAAAAATTACAACGATGAAACAGGTGTAATTTACTGGGATATTCCATACACGACAGGGAAACTGGAAGTCATTGGCATTAATGCCAATCAGGAAGCTGCCAGGTATGTCATAGAAACCAGCAAACAGCCTTTTGCCATCACAGCCAAAGTGGTGAATAAAGTGATCGCTGCGGTAAAAGGTGTGGCGCAAATTGAAATACAGATTGTGGATGAAGCGGGAAAACCGGTGTTCTTTGCCGATAACGAAATAACCTGTTCAACCGATGGCGCCGTTAAATTGCTGGGGCTCGAAGCGAGTAATCCGACTGACATGGGCGACTATACAGATAATCAACAACGGGTTTTTCAGGGAAAAATGATTGCCTATATTCAGGCAACTGGAAAGAAAGGCACCGCCAAAGTAATTTTCACGTCGCCATGGCTTAGCGCAACAACCATCGAACTTAATTTAGAATAGAAAGCAGGAGAGCCACCAAATAAGAGTAAAATTATGAGTTATGAGTTATTCTTTGGGAAAGAATAATCAAGCCATTGGAAATACATTTGCCGGATTACCTTTTGCAGCAGGTATCAAAATATTCATTTATAAATTCGCTTACGTTTAAACATCATAAAAATAGTTAAAAATTTGTTGGTATCCTCGAGAACCAATATCTTTAGCCTTCGATTTCAAACCATCAAACTTTATAAGATTAATTCATTACCATGGAAGAGAACAACAAAGTTTCGAGAAGGGCGTTTTTGGGAACCGGCGCAGTTGCTGCTGCTGCAATTACCATTGTCCCCTCAACTACAATTGCAGGTCTGGGACATAAGGCTCCCAGCGACAAGTTAAACATTGCCGCTGTCGGTATTGGCGGTATGGGACATGGGAACTTAAAAAACCTCAAATCAGAAAACATCGTTGGCTTATGTGATGTCGACTGGAAGTATGCAGACAACTGCTTTAAAGAATTCCCAGATGCTAAAAAGTACAAAGACTGGAGAGTAATGTACGACGAGCTGGGAAAATCAATCGACGGAGTTTTGGTTGCAACTGCTGACCATACCCATGCGATTATTGCTTCTCACGCCATCACAATGGGCAAAGCTGTTTATTGCCAGAAACCACTTACGCATACTGTTTATGAGTCTCGCTTATTGACCAAGTTGGCTGCAAAATACGATGTTGCCACTCAAATGGGTAATCAGGGTTCATCTGCAGAAGGTGTAAACCTAACCTGCGAATGGCTTGCTAACGGCGCTATTGGCGAAGTTACCAAAGTAGAAGCATTTACAGACCGTCCTATCTGGCCACAAGGTCTGAATACCCCTAAAGAAACACCAGCTGTTCCTAGTACACTGGATTGGGATTTATTTACTGGTCCTGCAAAGGTGATTCCTTACAACCCACTTTATCACCCATGGAACTGGCGCGGATGGTGGGCTTACGGTACAGGTGCATTAGGCGATATGGCTTGTCATATTCTTCACCCAGTATTTGTTGGTCTTGAATTAGGCTATCCAATCAAAGCACAGGGTAATTCAACTTTATTATTACAGGATTGCGCTCCTACAGCACAGGCTGTTAAACTGACTTTCCCTGCCAGAACACCTAAAAAGGCAATGAAAATCAAACTTCCACAGGTTGAAGTATTCTGGTTCGACGGTGGTATTAAACCAATGCTTCCTGCTATGTGGCCAGCTGGTCAGAATCCAAATGATCAGGGCGGTT
>JANYLE010000264.1 GCA_025363795.1 Mariniphaga sp.
TTTTCCCGACTCTTTTATTCCCCATTGACGAAATGGGCCGGAGGAATTTATTTAGGTCAAACAATAACCAATCAAGGATATTTTCGATTGGACACGATCCATAACTTATCAAACAAAACAAATATTCAGGACATCTGGGGAGCAAGGTCATGGCAGCTATTTAAAGGAAATTCTGTAGATGAACGAACCACTAAATTCATTCTATCTGGTCGAATGCTGTTTACAAATTATCCTGGAAGGGTTCGGGAAGCAGATTCGGCTACTATTTTCAACAAGGAAAATATTTATTTCGCAGGAATTGGTATTACTTCGAGGAAATATATTCAGGATAGGTATATATTCAATTATGGGAAAGTTGAAGATGTTCCGGTCGGTTGGGCTTTGGGTACCACAATAGGAATTGATGTTCAACAAAAGGACCGTTGGTATTGGGGAATGAAAGCTGCATGGGGAAATTATTCCCCTTATGGCTATTTGAGCACCCATTTTGAATATGAAACGTTTATGGTTGCAAAAAGCTTTAAGCAGGGAGTAATTACCGCCCGGATAAATTATTTCACCCGATTATTCAAACTTGGAAATTGGAAAATAAGGCAATTTATTAAACCTACATTGATCTATGGAATAAACCGGCTTCCCTCGGATAATATAACCTTCAGCCAAGAGATGAAAGGATTTGAGGGCATTACATTTCCGGCAACGCAAATGCTTGCTCTGACCCTTCAGACACAAAGCTATGCTCCATGGAATCTGATCGGTTTTCGTTTTGGCCCATATCTGTTTACTTCGTTTGGAATGTTAGGAAATGAATCGTCAGGGTTTTCAATCAATCGGCTTTATTCGATATTAGGTGCCGGGCTGTTAATAAAAAATGATTTTCTCATGATTAACAGCTTCCAGATCTCCATCGCGTTTTATCCGTCTATTCCAGATGAAGGATACAATATATTTAAAACGAATGCCTACAAAACAAGTGATTATAGTTTCAGAGATTTTGAGATCTTAAAACCTGGAAATGTGGATTACAGATGAGAGTGACTGAAAAATTGTAACACTGTTGCATCTCAATATCAGTCTTATGATCCCTACCCTAATCTTCCTTTATTCCTTGTAAGAGCAGATTGACAGCATCACTGAGCGAGCCGGCAGGAATTACGTTTCCCGAGTTGACAAAGAAAATCTCATCGGCATTTTCGATGGTATTTAACCGGTGAGCGATAATTACCCTTGTGGTCGATTGCGGAAGTTTCTTTAAGATGATATCAAGAAGCTGTTCAGTTACCGTATCAATATTTGAAGTGGCCTCGTCCAAAATTAATAACTCAGGCTTACGCAATACCGCACGCATAAAGGCAATCAACTGTTTCTGACCTAAACTTATCCCATCACCGGTAGTATGAATGATTGTATCCAGACCGTTTTCAAACCGAGCCAGCAAGCTTTCCAGCCCTGTATCTGCAATTTCGGCTAACAGCTGTTCATTCGAAAAGTGCATACACGCACCGTTTCCATACAAGATATTCTCCCTGACCGATCCTGTAAATAAAAACGGTTCCTGCAGAATAAATCCAATTTTACAGGTGCGCTCTTCGGGTTTATAGGAACGGATATCCCTGTTCCCTAACAATATGGTTCCTGTTGTAGCATCATACAATCGGGCAATAAGAGAAGCTGTGGTCGTTTTTCCGCCACCGGTGGGACCTACAAAAGCATAGGTCTTCCCCCTTTCCAAATCAAAATTGACACCGTGCAACACCTCTTTCCCGTTAGGATATTCGAATGATACATTTCGGAAAGAGAGATAAGATGTACTGGTTTCAGTTTTTGGATCTTCAATTACCTCAAGATTAGTTTCCAGCGATAGAATCCTGGAGATGCGATCCCATCCGGCCATAGCAACCTGGAAGTTTGCCCATAAAGCAGCCATTTGACGTAAAGGGTTATAAAAATTACTTACGTAGGCTATGAAGCTGATTAACAAACCCAGCGTGAAACTTCCTTTGATTATTAAATAAATGCCCAGGGAAAGAACAATCATTTGACCAATATTCGCGGCAAATGTATAGACTGGCATAAACAGATTATTCGCATTGCCGGCCTTTATTGATTTGTCATAGTTCTGCTGATTGGCTTCCTCAAAGCGCTCACGGAAGTAATCCCTTCGGTTGAAAGCAATGATTACTTTAAAGTTGGCAAGACTCTCCTGTATTTCGGCACTCAATCCGCCAACACTTTTCATACTGGCAGCATTTAAACTTTTCACCCACGGCGAAATTATCTTTGTAAATATCCAGACAATCAATGCCGGTAAAAGAACAGCCAGCCCCAAAGTGGGATTTAGGCTTATTAAGAAAATACCGGAACCAACCATCGTAAAAATACTCCCGATAAACTGCATCAGCGACTGCGAAAAAAATTGATTGACCTTATCAGTGTCGTTATTAACCCTCGAAATCAGGTCGCCCGCTTTATTCTGGTTGAAAAAATCAACAGGCAATTCCTGCAATTTGTAGAATACCGCGTTGCGAAGACTGTATAACATGCGTTGTCCGATTCCTCCCATCAAACGCATCTGAAGGTAGTTAACAACAAAAGAGGCAGAATAGAGAATCAGCAATATTCCTGCAAATACCAATACACCATGATATTGCTTCGTTTGAATATAGGTGTCGATGGTATGTCCAATTAAAAATGGGCCAATTAAGCTTAAGGCAGAATTGATCAGAATAGCCACAGATGCTATCATAAGGTTACGTCGCTCCTCCCCTATCAGATCAAATAATTTCCGAA
>JANYLE010000266.1 GCA_025363795.1 Mariniphaga sp.
GTTCAAGGATGCTGTGAATACCTGATGTAAAACCACCCCCAACATAAGCGAGCAGTCCATATCGGTAAACGGAAACGAGGTAACCGTATCCGTCGACAATCAAAACGTCGGCTTGTAATAACTCTTCGCGTGTAGCGGTCGAATAGAAGGCGTAAGGTTTTTCGAGTGCGCTGCAAACCCTTTCCAGCGACTGAGGATTGACTTCATGAGGTGCAATTACAAATTTCTGACCCGATTGACATTTATTCAGATATGGGATAAACAGGTCTTCATCTTCTTTCCAGGTACTCCCGGCTATTATGGCCTGTTGGCCGTTACAAAAAATTTCAAGCTGATCGAGTCTGGGTGCGGCATCGGCAATCTCGCCAACACGATCGAGACGTGTATCGCCGCAGATGGAGACGTTTTTAAATCCGTATTGATGTAGGATATCAAATGATTCCTGGTTTTGCACAAAGATATGTTCGTAGCAGGCAATTGCTTTCAAATACCACTTTCCCCAGGGTTTAAAAAAGATTTGTGAAGGGCGGAATAACGCTGAAAAAATATAAGTGGGTACGGCAGCTTCGTTTAGTTGGGTCAAAAAGTTGTACCAGAATTCGTATTTTATGAAAAAAACTTTCTCCGGTCTCACGATATCAATAAACCTGGCGGCATTTTTTTTAGTGTCTAACGGGAGATAGAAGACGTAATCGGCATATTTATAGTTCTTTCTTAATTCGTATCCCGAAGGAGAGAAAAAGGTGAGCAGGATTTTGTATTCAGGTTTTAGTTTTCTAATGGCTTCAATAACAGGTCTTCCTTGTTCAAATTCTCCAAGCGAGGAGGCGTGAAACCAGAGGAGTCGTTCACCCGGTGTGATCGTTTCGCGTAACCGGTTGAAAATATCTTTCCGACCATCGATCCATTTTCGGGCTTTGTCGTTTCGAATCGAAACGATTTTAACCAGCAGGTAATATCCAAGTATTCCTAAGTTGTAAAGCCACCTCATTTTATAAACATTTTGCCTGACAAATGTATTTCATTTCACTAAATAAATAAAGCCGAATAATATGCTATTTATCTGATTGATATCCAGTGTCATCTGGCAGATTTGGCAGAAATGATGCCTGAACTGCAAGTTGATCGCATCGTTCATTTTCCGGAATACTGGCATGTCCTTTCACCCAGATGAATTTTACATGGTGCTTTTCGTACACCATCAGAAACCTTTTCCAGAGATCACTGTTTTTTTTTCCTTTGAAATTTGTCTTTACCCAGTTAAAAACCCAACGTTTTTCAACTGAATCAGCAACATATTTAGAATCGGTATAAATCGTTACTTTACACGATTTTACTTTTAAGGCTTCGAGGCCGGCTACTGCAGCCATCAATTCCATCCGATTATTGGTGGTGTGATTAAAACCTTGCGAAAGTTCTTTTCGGTAGGAACCCGATAGCAATACTACTCCATAACCCCCCGGGCCCGGATTTCCCCGTGCAGCGCCATCTGTATAAATAATGATTTCCGGGTTTTCTTGCAATGTCATGAGTTCCTGTTAAAATGGTGAAAGACCGGTAAAAAATCCGGTCTTTCTGTATTAATGATTAGATAGATCTGATGAACAAATGGTTGCACGATCTAGCTTTTATTCAATATAATTTTGTCATATCAGCTTCGTAAGTCAGATTACCTGACAAGTTTCATCTCGTCAACTAAATGTCCTGCTCCGGCATATTTGTCAATCGTCCAAAGAACAAAGCGGATATCAACATTGATACATTTCTGTAATTCAGGCTCAAAAGCAACATCACCGCTCATTGCCTCCCAGTTCCCATCAAACGCAATACCTATCAACTCGCCGTTTCCGTTGATAACAGGACTACCTGAATTGCCACCTGTGATATCGTTATTTGTAGTAAAGCAAGTGTGCAATGTTCCATCTTTGTCACCGTATTGTCCGTAATCTTTAGCTTTATACAGGTCAATCAGTCTCTGCGGGAAATCAAAATCAACATCTCCGGCAATTCCTTTCTCGTCATAACCTTTTAAAGTTGTGAAATAGTCATAATAAGTGGCATCGTGAGGAAAATAGCCATCAACTACGCCGTACGTTAACCGCATGGTTGAATTGGCATCAGGATAAACCGCTTTATCACTGTTCATTTCGTTTAAACCGGCAACAAATAATCTGCGTGCCTTATCGAGATTGGCTGTTGTTTTACTCAGATCTTGAGAAATAAGATTCAACGTTTCAAAAATTGATCGCATGGCAACGAAAGCCATATCTTTATCAAGCGCTTTGGCTGACGGTTTATTCAGGAACGATTCCATCTTTGCCTTATCTGCAAAAATGGTCTTTTGGAACATCTTTTGAGCATATTCGTCAAAATTGCCTTTGTATTTTGATCCAATGATCTGGAAAACTCCGGGTATATATCTTGGATTTACCTTTATCGCATACAATTTCAATAAAGATCCGACCAGCTTCATATCCGTATTGGCATCGTAATCTTTAAAGTACTCATCAAGAGATTTACGCAACTCTTCAGCTGCTGCATTAATTTTGACTTTGTCCGAACCTATTAAAGCCTGGTAAAGCGACGATGACTCAGCTGCAAAGGCGAAAATTTCAGCTCCGCTTAGCAAAGCTTCGCGGGCATATTGAAATGCTATTTTTTGATCCTGATTTTTGAAGGCAGCATTAATTGAATCGAGCGCACTGCCATATTTAGCCTTTCTTTCAGGTGTTTCGTTTACCCATTTGAGAAAGGTTTGTTCAATTGCCTGCTTTTTCCCAATCACATTAAGTGCAACTAACCCTTTATTCTGTCCGATTGAATATTTATAGTAATTTGAGCTCCTGGCAAATTTCGAAGCATATTGAATTCTTGCTTTCTGGCTTGTAGCCATATAGTCCCTGATAATGTTTAATTTAGCTTCTCTTACCGTAATCCTGGCCGTATTGACAACATCCATGGTATATTTAACCTCGTTCGAAGTCCGGTAACGGGTGGTCGTGCCGGGATAACCCATTACGATTGCAAAATCATTTTTTTCGACACCTTTTAACGAAATAGGAAGGAAAGACTTGGGATGGTAAGGAACGTTATCTTTCGAATATTCAGCCGGCTTTCCATCAGGACTGCAGTAAACCCTGAACATCGAGAAATCGCCCGTATGCCGTGGCCACATCCAGTTGTCGGTTTCGCCTCCGAACTTACCGATTGATTGTGGCGGAGTTCCTACAAGGCGGATATCTTTAAATGTTTCAGTTACAAAAAGATAGTATTTATTTGATTCGAAAAGGCTTCGAACCCGTGTTTCGTAAGTCGTTTCCCCTTTAGCCTCTTTCTCAATTTTTGAAGCTGCATCGCGTACTTTGGATAAACGTGTTTGGTCATCCATCTGGTCAGTGACATTTTGAAGAACCTGATCCGTCACATCTTCCATCCGAATCAGGAAAGTAACAGTCTTACCGGGATTGGATAGTTCATCTTCGTGTTTAAGTGCCCAGAAACCATCTCTCAGGTAGTCATGCTCAACAGAGCTGTGCGCCTGAATCTCTCCAAAACCGCAGTGATGATTGGTCAATAATAAACCGTCCGCTGATACAATCTCTGCCGTACAGGAACCGCGATCGAGAGCAACCACCGCATCCTTAAGACTCGACTGGTTAATACTGTAAATTTGCTCAGCAGTCATTTTACATCCTATCGAATTCATTTTCTGGATGTTCAACTTTCCGATAAGCGAAGGAAGCCACATTCCTTCATCAGCTTTAGTGCTCAGGTTCAAAACGAGCACAAAAGCCAGTAGCGCAACAAAACTTTTTTTCATCAATTAAAATATTTGTCAATAAGTGTTTACAGGAAAGGCAAACAATAATCAATGACAAACATACACTGATATTACCGGTTTTTCTTAACGCCTGTTCAACGGAATCGATTTTCGGGGCAAATTTAACTTTATTTATAAAATTTCATCATGACGTAAATTAATCTCAACAAATTCTCTTCGCTCAAAAAATATTTTGAACGAATGCTTTGACTTTGCTTTCGGTAGTTGCGTCACCTTCTATGGCCTTTACAAATGCACTTCCTATAATAGCACCGTTTGCATATCGCGAGGCCTTTTCAAATGAAGCTTTGTCTGAGATTCCGAAGCCTATCAGCAACCTTGAGTTGAGATGCATTTCATGTATTCGCTCAAAATAGGCCATTTGTTCGTCATCTACACCACCTTTTACGCCAGTAGTCGACGAAGAAGAAACCATGTAAATGAATCCTGTTGATACAGAATCAATTTTTCGGATTCTTTCATCAGGAGTTTGGGGAGTAATCAGGAAAATATTACTCAGTGAATTGGATTCAAATATTTCTTTGTATTCTGATTCAAATATTTCGAGTGGAAGATCAGGAATGATTGTTCCGTCGATACCGGTTTCCTTACATTTCAAACAAAAATTTTCAATCCCGTATTGCATCACGGGATTAAGATATCCCATTAATATCAAGGGAATTGAAACGCTTTTACGGATTTCTTTCAGTTGTTCAAACAACAGCTTAATTGTCATCCCGTTTTGAAGGGCAATTTCAGAGCTTTTCTGAATCACCGGCCCATCGGCAACAGGATCTGAGAAAGGCATTCCAATTTCAATCAGATCGGCTCCATTTTTTTCAAGTTCA
>JANYLE010000275.1 GCA_025363795.1 Mariniphaga sp.
CGATGATCAAAGAACTTGCAGGTGATAGCCCTTTTGTGAGCATATATGAAGACGAAACCGGACTTTCATCCGAAATGGAGAAAGAATTGGATATGCGATATAAACAGGTATTGAAAAATCCGACAGAAGGTAAGAGCTGGGATGAAGTAAAAAAAGATCTTCTTAGCCGATAATATTTTATTTAACCTGAACCTAAAATCTCATAAGATCCTTCAGTTGAAAAGGTATTCGGAGATGACCTGTAACGATAATTGCTGATGAAACAATATTCTTTGAAAATCAATCCATTTGCACAATCTGATCTGAAGATTGCTGCTGATTGGTATGCTGAAAGAAAAGAAGGATTAGATCGTGATTTTATTGAAGAGATAGAGAAAACCATTCAGCAAATAATCAGAAATCCAGCGCAATTCTCATTTGTCAGAAAAAAAATAAGAATGGCGATTGTCAAACGTTTTCCGTTCGGAATTTACTATTACGTTGGTGAAGATGTTATTAATGTTTTTGCTGTTTTTCATTTCAGCAGAAATCCGAAAGTTATACTAAGGAGAATTAAATAAATTTAGGCATAAAAGATTTCGGTTTGGCAATCAGCACTTTTTTAATGTTGAAGCCAAACCGAAATAGTTTATTATTCTAAATAGATGAATCAAGAGCGAGGTCAGACACCTGATACAACAACACTGTCAAATACCAGACTTGGTAGTCTCGCCTGACTGTAAATCCATGGATCATTGGCTACTTCAATCAGTTTATTCCAGAATTTGAGATGATTGTCTGCAATATTCATCTCTGCAACGTTTTGTACAAACTGCCCCTTGTCGAACAGCTTTCCAATAACACCAACAGAGAAATCACCCGTAGTGGAATTTGAATTTCCACCGATGAAATCGGTGATTAGTATGCATCTTCCCAGGTCTTTAATGATCTCATCAACACTGCGTGTTCCCGGTGGGATAATCAGGTTGGAGATTGATCCGGAAGTTGGTTCCCAACCTAATTTACGGCTGTAGTACCAGTCAACCAGAAACTCATTCAATATCCCCTGAGAAAAGAGGTCGCGTTTTTTTGCCGGGAAACCGTCATCGTCATAATATTTAGATCCAAGCCCTTTAGGAAGATATGGATCGTCCTGAAGCGTCAACAGTTTACTGCCCACTTGCTGACCTTTTTTGTCCGCTAAAAATGAACGTTTTTGCTGGATATTTCCGGCAGACATTGGATCATGAAGACCATAAAGCACACGTGCTACACCCCGGTTTTCAATAATAAGCGGAAGAGTCTCAGTTGGTATCTTTTTCCCGCCCATAAGATCGAGTGTTCTCTTTGCAGCAATCTTACCTACTTCTTCGAGGGAAGGGAGATCCTCACGATAGCGACATCCAACCCAATTATAACCTGCTGGCCGGCGATCGCCTTCATCCTGGGCTGTCATAGTTGCCCCCGTCCAGCATTGCGTCGTACGGTTTGCTCCAGTGAAACCATTACTGGATTTAGCGAACTCTTCAACGGTTTCGTCATATTCTCCGGCTTCAACTGATATCACTTTGCTTCCACCCTGTTCCAGACAGGCATCTTCAACTGCTTTTGCCATTGCATGCCGACCTTCAGGCGTTAACTCATCCTGTGCAGGATCGGCCAATTGAAGATCGCTGGTGGTTCTTCCTGCATAATACTTCGGATCGGGGAGGGTACGAAAGGGATCTTCCTCCATAATCTTAGCACTATCTACGACATCGGTAATGAAACCTGCAAGGGTTGACTTACGAAAGTCAGGTGTTGACTGCCCGGCAAACCGGTTATTGATAAAAACCTGTAAATACAGACCCTTCGTCGTCGCTTCCTTGATAACCTCTGGTTTTCGGTCACGATAGTTGATCTCGACAAACCTTCTTTTGGAAAGATTTACCTTGCAATCCTTTGCCCCAGCTTTTTTGGTCTGGTCTATTACCCAGTCAGCCAGTTCCTGGAACTCCTTTTGGTTATTGCTTGTATAACTCATGACTGGCCTCCTTTCTGTTGGGTACCCCCGACAGTTAATGATTTAACCAGGCAGGTTGGCAACCCGAAGGCAACAGGAACACCTTGTCCGTTTTTGCCGCATTGTCCGGCTCCACCTTTGTAAAATTCAAGGTCGTTAGCTAACATTATAATGTTGGTGAGCATTTTAGGACCATTCCCCATTATATTTATATCCTTGATCGGGGAGGTAAGTTTACCGTTTTCAATTAATCGTCCCTGCGAAACATAGAATGCAAAATCACCTTCGCCGATTTTCACTTGTCCGTTACTGACATCTTCGACATAAATTCCATTTCCTGCCTGCCTGATCACGTCATCCGCACTGGCAGTTCCACCAAGCATATAAGTGTTGCGCATTCGCGGCATCGGGTAATTCTGGAAGTCCTGACGGCGGCCATTACCTGTCGGTTCAACGCCATAATGTTTTGCTGATATCTTATCATGCAAATAACCAGTCAGGATGCCATTTTCGACCAAAGTTGTCTTTTTACCAGGGGTACCTTCATCATCAACATTGAGGCTTCCGGCCAGGTTCATATTGGTGCCATCATCAATAATCGTGACAAATGGTTCTGCCACTTTTTTGCCAATCATGGTGCTGAAAGTGGAAATCTTTTTACGGTTAAAGTCGGCTTCCATACCATGACCAATTGCTTCATGCAGCAAAATGCCTGTTACACCTGGTCCAAGCACTACCGGCATCTCGCCGGCTGGCGGTTGAATGGCATCAAATAGTTTCAATGCATTATTAACCGTTTTGGTAGCAACCTTGTTAACGACATCGTCGGTATAAAAAGAGGCATCACGTCGACCGCCGAGGTTGTAGAATGACTGCTCACGTTTGCCGTTTCTCTCAGCTACCACCGAAGCATAGACGAATCCGGATGGAATCAGATCTTCAGCCAGAACACCATCACTTGTTGCGATCAACACGCGTTTTGCGGAGCTTTGAAATCCTGCATTCACTTTAATGACCTCAGGAGATAACCCAAAGCACTTTTGATTGATGTTTTGCAGGATTGGTAACTTTGAATTGGCAGGAATGCCTTTGTAATCAAGGGCAACCGGATAGTAATTGCCGGTTTTGAGCCGGTTAAATGAAGGTAATGTAAGCGTGGCTTTCATATTACATAGAGTGGATGCAGTTGCAGCTGCCGATATCATCGCTGCCTCGGTAAGTTCCTGGGTAAACCCGTAGCCAATCTGATCACCTTTTACCGTACGGATCCCGACACCTAAGGAGATATCTCCATACGACTGATTCACTTTACCATCTTCAAGTCCAAGGTAATTTGAAACCGTGTACTCGAAATAGAGGTCGGCAAAATCGCCACCCTTAGAAAGAGCTTTTGCCAGTAATTTCTGACAGATGCTTTCATCAATCCCGAATTCTTTCAGGAAGTAGTTGCCTGGGGAATTATCAGACAACATACTGGCTTCCAGTTTGGGAAGTAAAAACAAGGCACCGCCGGCCAGGGCAGTGCGCTGAATGAATTTTCTTCTCGATAAGGATTCCATTTTGAATGATTAGTAAATTAAACATTTAAAACCATAAATATTTCAGTGAATAATTTCTGAAAGTCATATTTTAGGGAGTTGTAATTTTAAAAATCAGTCTGATTGTTAATGAAATTGTTTTTTGACTCTAAGTTTCGACCTATCGGTTAATCGTACTTATTGCCTAATTATTAATTATTTATTCCATTTTAGAATGGTGGAATAATGCTTGGATTTCTGTTTGTAGAAGTTAAGAAATCGGCATTTTAAATGCAAATAATTAAAACTTTATTTTTTTATCCCTTCAATAGCAGGTGAATCAATGTTATTAAACAACATGTCCCGGTAAATTCCTATTGCTTTAGGAATCCACCGGGACAGGCAATGTCGTGTAAATATCTGGTAAGTTAATAGATTTCTCTATCTACCGTTGCTCATTGTAAACACCAAACTCTGCAATTGAAGGTTGATTGGTAAATTGATCAATTGTAATCCTGACCTTACCACCCCACATCCGGTCGAACCGGTGTATCTTGATTTTCTGATCACTTTCACCAGACAGGATGGTTTTCCATTCCCCGTTTGCTTCATATTCAAGCCTGTATTTTTTGATGGTCTGTTTCGGATCTGCGATTGTCACCATATTAAATGACTGACACTTGTCAAAGTCAATTTCATACCACGGTTTTGTGACTGTTTTATTCGATAACCATGAGGTTTGAAAATCATCATCATTTCCAAAATCCATGATCCACATATCATCGCTCCAGCTTGAACTGGCTGGCTGGTGTTTGGCAATATTGGTTGAAATAATCGGGGCATCGAATTTCGGAAGTTTCGTACTCACGACGTCATCTTTCCAGGTCTCACCGATGGTTTTCAAAGCTTCGAGCGCATTGTTGTCAATCAGTCCGTCGCGGTTTGGAGCCACGTTGAGGATGAAATTGCAATACGCTTTAGTGAATGGCACAATATTATCATTGACCAGTTTAACCGGATCTTTAACAGGTGTGTTTGGGAAAGTGGTTTTCCAGAACCAGTTCTGATTGATCGGAAGGCAGGACAATGCGGGAAGACGGTTTGCTTCTTTCGAAATATGCTGACCTGCACCCTGCTCATATGATTTAATATCGGTATAAAACAGTGCATCTGTCGGGTATTTGGCGGCATTCAGGTCCATCACAAGACAATTGGGCTGCAACCGTTTGATAAGCCGGTAAACTTCTTCGAAAGGGACATCTTCATACGAAATCCTCGACCACGGAGCATCCCATCCATCAATAATGAGTGCAGTTATTTCACCATAGTTAGTCAGTAATTCAGTCAGTTGCTGTTTTACCATCTCAACATGTTTCTTCGTGATGTGGCCGGGACGCAACCGGTGATGTGTATCTAAAATTGAGTAATACAACATCGTTTTAAGTCCCTGTTTCCGAAAGGCTTCAACATATTCTTTCACAACATCGCGCTTGAGCGGACTGTTCATCACATTGTAGTCGGTTGTTTTGGTATCCCAGATGCAAAAGCCGCTGTGATGTTTCGTGGTTAAACAACCATAACTCATTTTGGCCGATTTGGCAGCTTTGGCCCATTGATTGCAATCGAGTTTGGCAGGGTTGAAAATGGTTGCAGGTGCTTCAGGATCTGCCCAATCCTGGTCCATAAATGTCGGGATATTGAAATGGATAAACATCCCAAATTTCAGATCAACAAATTGCTGCTGCGCTTCTGGTAAACTTAATTGCCGCACCTGGCTGTTTGCATTTATACTAAATGCAATGATGAAAATGCAATAAATAAATAGTTTAGCCGGACGAAGTCTTTTAATTTGTTGATTCATAATCGATCAATTATTAGTTATTAATAGTCATAATCATGGCATCTGGCATTACTTTTTAAAAAGTAAGGATGCAGCACGAGGGGGGCAAATATACATATAATCTTTTTTTGTGCTTTGTTAGAGAATCATTTTGGAGCTTCCTGCTGATGTTGTAAATAATCTCCTCTGATTTTACCGTTTCAATTAAAACCAACCATCCTTCAGAACATTCCTGTTATCCGGTTGTTTTAGATTTCAAAAATTATTTGTATCAAATGAATTTAAAACAAGCATCTGAAGCGTAACTTTAATAATCCTGGTAATAACCTTTTTATCAAATTTTTAAAACGATGTACAATGGATCGGAAACATTTTTTTCAAAACAGTTTGATCGTTGGAGGTGCAACTATTCTTCCATCGAACTCACTATTTGCCGCTTCAGTAAATGAGGGCGGCATTGATAAACTTGCGGATAAGGATGGCAATTTTGTTCTGCAACCATTGCCTTATTCTGAAAGCTTTTTGGAACCTTATGTTGACGCTGAAACAATGCACCTGCATCATACTTTTCACCATGGCGGAGCGGTAAAAGGGGCCAATGCCGATTTGAAGATGATTAAAAAGGCAATGGATGAGGCCAATCTGGAGACGGTCGACTTCTGGACCAAAAAATTAGCCTATCATTTTTCTTCCCATGTTTTACATTCCATTTTCTGGACCAACTTGGTCAACAAACAGACTTCACCAACAGGAGAATTGCTCAGCCGCATTGAAAAAAACTTTGGCAGTTATGACAAACTTAAGTCATATATTATTTCTACCTCAAAGAATGTGGATGGGAATGGTTGGGGCATTCTTGGCTATCAGCCCTATTCCGATAGTCTGGTTGTCTTTCAATGCGAAAACCACGAGAAGCTGACACAATGGGGAGTCATACCGCTGTTGGTTATTGACGTTTGGGAGCACGCCTATTATCTTAAGTACAAAAACAAGCGGACCGACTTTGTGGATGCAATATTCAAGCTATTAAACTGGGACAACGCAGCACAACGGCTCGATATTGCATTAAAACTTACAAAGTAGCTATTGCCAGTGGATTGTTTCGCGGAGTGGAAGGCTATTATTCGGGGACACTGATCATCCCGGTAAACGGATAAATGTTTGCTTGTATTTTGATTGCAACAAACAGTGAATTTATTTTAAGAATGGTTGTTATGGCTGACGACCCTGGCATAGTGTTACCTGTCCGGTTTAATCCGTTTAAACACCACCGGAACTATATTCTGGGTGTTCTTGATAGCGCCCCGGCCGAAGCAGTCATCAGCCTGCTCGATCCGGTATGCAACAATTATATTGATATTTACACGGGGACAATGACTCCCGAAGCGATTGTTGATGCTGTTATTCATATTTTAAAATCAAAACAGGTATTTGAGCTGGCCGATTTTACCCGTTGGGTTGCATCAAAGAACGGATACCGGCAAATTCAATTGGAGGACCGGTCAGAATGGGTGTTGAGGAAAGGTGACGAAGCCGAACGGTATATTCATATTCATCCGTCACGGGAAGGCTCTTTCACAATTCGGTTTAAAGGCTCGACACTAAAAACTATCTGGCTTTTAAAAGCAATTTGTAAAGACTCCGAAGAAATACCTTCGCCCGAAAAAGTTAACCTGATCAGAATGCAGGTTGGCCTTTCGCCCGTAAAAAGGCTTGAAAGAAACAAAGGAATCCTTAAATGTTATGCGTCATTTTTTAATAACATGAGCCCCAATCAAATTTAAATAATCGCTGACAAATGAAGCTGGTGCCGATAAAAGTGGAATGTCATTCGGGTTACAAAGCCGATGAATACCCGGTATGTTTTTATATGCTGCATATAAAATATGTAATCAGTAAGATATCAGATCGCTGGTACCAGGCGGAACCATCGCCGGATTTGCCGGTTGCTGACTACTTTAAAGTTTGTACTGGCAGCAACAGGGAATTTCTTATCAAGCATGAATTAGAAGGTGATCAATGGTATTTAGTCATAGCGGATGATCCGATGTTCGGGTTTTCCAACAATTAATGCAGTAAAGTAAAAGTTGGAGTTTAATCCGGAATAAATAGTTGGTTGAATTTTAATATTTGTTATGGAATTATGTTTTTTTATTCTTTCCTTTGGTCTGACAACCAAAAACTAACAGAGAATAAAATGATAGAATTACTTATTCACCAATGGAAAGAGAAAATCCGGTCCCCCTTTTGGCAAAAGAGCATCTGGTTAAACATCATCCTGGGAATTTTAGGAGCCTACCTGATGCTGAATGTTCTTGTAATTGGCTACTTTGCCGATGTCATTCTTTCGAAAATATTCATTGATACCGATGTTGTTGAATCCTTTTTAAAAATCCTGTTTTATTACCTTGCATTTGAACTGATCTTCCGGTTTTTTGCCCAGCAAATTCCAACTTTAGCTATTCAACCCTATCTTACGCTTCCGGTTCCGAAAAGCAAATTATTGCATTATCCTTTAATTAAGAGTATTTCAAGTTTTATTAATGTTCTCGCATTACTTTTGATCCTCCCTTTTTTCGTGAAGGTTATTTGCACGACCTATCCTCCTTCGTTCTGTTTTGCTTTCATCATTACAGTAATTTCCTTAATTGCCATCAATAACTTTCTCAATTTTTCGTTAAAGAAATACTTCTCAAAACGCCCGTTACTCATCATATTCTTACTGGCAATTGTTGGTCTCGTCATTTATCTCGATGTAAATAAGGTTATTTCATTTTCATCCATTTTTGCGGCCGGATTATTAAGCATTGCAAAGACTCCAATTTTGGTTATGATCCCTGTGACGCTGGCAATACTTTCCTATTCTATTGTATACAACCTGCTTAAAAGGAATGCTTATATTGAAGATCTGCAAATCAGTCAACGCAATAATACTGCCAGCCTGACTTTTTTATCGCATTATGGCGAAATCGGGAATCTGATGAGAACTGAAATAAAAATGATCCTCCGGAATAAAAGGCCCAAATCGCTCCTGTATATCAGTGTGATGTTTTTTGCTTATGGATTTATATTCTATCAGGACAAGAATATTAACAATTATATGATCCTGATCTTTATGGGTTTTTTCTTTACTTCCATATTTGCAATTCAATACGGGCAGTTCTCCTTTTCGTGGGAAAGTACTTTTTTCGACAGTTACATCGCCAATAAAATCGCCCCTTTCAATTATATTAAATCGAAATATTTGCTGTTTGCGTTCACAAGTCTTATCAGCTTCATTGTTACCTTGCCTTATGCGTTGATCAGTGCCAAAATTGGCTTTATCAATGCCGCAATGTTGTTGTATAATATTGGCATTTCATCAGTTGTATTGCTCTATATCTGCACCTTCAATACCTCACGCATTGATCTGGGAAGAAGTCAGTTTATGAATTACCAGGGAACCGGAATGACACACTTTTTATCAGTACTTCCAATTGCCGGTTTTCCAATCATCGTTTATTGGTTGTTTAACTACTTCGGCGAACCTGTGTATGGCATCGTTGCTTTAGGTTTCTTGGGATTGATGGCAATTATTTTTAATAAGTTCCTGATACAAATTGTTGTCAGACAATTCGTAAAAAGGAGATATAAAATGGCTTTAGGTTTCAGACAAATTTAATAACGATATGATACAGATTAACAACCTTAGGAAGGCTTACGGGAAAAAGATTGTGCTTACCATCGACGATCTAACCATTAACGAAGGCGAATTAGTTGGAATTGTTGGGAATAATGGTGCCGGAAAAACAACCATGTTAAGTTTGATTTTGGATTTAATAGAACCATCAAGAGGGACTGTTAAGTCTAAAGATCAGTTTGTCTCGAAAGTTGAAACCTGGAAGAGTTATACCGGCTCGTATCTGAATGAAGGATTCTTAATTCCCTTCCTGACACCGTTGGAGTTTCTGGAGTTTATCGGAAAATTGCATGGGCTGAACAGTTCGGATGTGAAGAATTTTTTAAGTGAGAATGCTGCCTTTTATGCTGAAGATAGTACTTCCAAGAAATACATTCGCGAACTTTCTGCTGGCAACAAAAACAAGGTTGGGATATTGGCTGCCATGCTTTCTTCGCCTGAAATCCTTGTACTTGATGAACCCTTTTCGAATCTCGATCCCAGTTCGCAATCGTGGCTGAAGGCGAAGCTGAAAAAGATGAATGATGATGGTGTTACAATTATTATCTCAAGTCACGATCTGAAACATGTGACCGATGTTTGCAGCCGGATTTTGCTGATTGAAAATGGACTCATTGTGAAAGACAAGAATACCAATGCCGAAACGTTGGATGAATTGGAGAATTATTTCAATGTGAGATAATTGGTATCACTTGTTCAAGTTCCTTAAACTGCGGTAATCGAAAGAATAGCGCAGTTTCTTTTTGAATAGCAAGCATCAGTTATGAGTTGTGATTTAGAAAAGACATAATTGGTCTTGCCACTTCCATAAAGAGGAATGTCACGGACGTAATTGGGTTTGCCATTTCCATAATGAGCAATGTCACGGACATAATTGGGTTTGCCACTTCCATAAAGAGGAATGTCACGGACATAATTGGTTTCGCCATTTCCATAATGAGCAATGTCACATACATAATTGGGTTTGCCACTTCCATAATGAGGAATGTCACGGACATAATTGGTTTCGCCATTTACAGAATGAGCAATGTCATATACATAATTGGGTTTGCCACTGGCATAAATGGTTTAGCAACTGATATAATGAGGTAAGTTGCCGGTACAGTTGGCAGGATTAAATTTATTTTGACCTTTAGAATGATTCCTTTGACCGGGTGAAAGTTTGATAGCAAGTTTAGCGCACAAAAAAACCCGTTCCTTATTCAGAAACGGGCTTTGATTTACACGTTAATTCGTTGACTTGTTTTGTATGTCCGCAAGCGTTTTCGATTTGGCTGCACTTCCGGCTGATGATCCGAAGTAGTAACTATAGATTTGAGTGAGTGTGGCACTCAAAACTCCGAGGATGTACAGAATGATATCTTTTTTATCACCACCTATCAACTGTGGAGAAAAGATAAGGATATAAAAAAGACCTAAGGTTAATATCACTGTACCCAAAGCAAGAAAGGATGCCACGTTTTTACCCAGTCTGGTGGCATTTTCGCTGGTTTGAATTTGCGTTTCACGCTGCCGGGCGCTGCTGATGTCGTCGAGGAACATCTTCTGCTCATCGTTGGTGAGTTTTTTCATATCCAACTGGAACTGAATCTCCGATTTGCGGAGTTCGTTTTCCTGTTGCATTTTTTCTTCTTTTGTCGTAATGACATTGTCGAGTACCTTGCCAACTGAATCTACAACTGAACTGGCACCACCTGAAAAAAGATCTGTTAGAAATGACATAGCTAATAGTTTTTAGTTTGCACCCAATGCCCGACGAACCCAACCGTAGAAATACTTCTGGCTGGTTGGTCTTTTCTTTACAATGTTAACGTAGCGCGCAATTTTAGCTACGGTAAAGGCAGCTATAAAATGCTCCGGATCGAAATTGTTAATGGCATCAAGTGATTGCTGTCCAATAACACCATTGGGTTCGGCCTGTACCACCAACTGTGCCAGTGATACACTTGTACTAACACCGGCATTGACTCCAAAATCGAAGATCGATTGGGCAACCAACTGATTGGAAATATTATCGCCATTCATTTTGTCCCAGAAATTAACACGGTAAAAGTCGACAACATTCTGTTGAAGGTCAACATCTTTGTCGAGATTGGCCGGAAAACCTGTCTGGCGTTTCAAAATATCTACTTTAATCCAGCCATCCCACTTGCTGAATATTTTGCGGGCTACTCCTTTATAAGTTTCGCCTCCCGGATCATCCGGATCATTGACATAACCACCTTCAAAGGCTATAACCAACGGAAAAGCTGCGGTAAAATCTGCCATAAAAAAAGTTTTTAAGTGGATAAGAATGTTTATTTTAAAAATTGTAGAAAACATTCTTACGTAGGAAGGTTTTCAAAAGTTACGACGGGGATATCAAATTATACAAAAACAGGAAAACCCGCATGAGTTACATTGCTGTAATCACACGGGTTTTCTTAAAATCGTTTAGAGTAATCGTGAAAACTATTTGCTTGTTTTATTTACTTTTTAAAGTCTATTTTAAATGTAACCACCTGCCATTCCGGCAATTTGGATGGTTTGGTAATTACAAGTGCGCCGGCTTCCTGTTTCCATGCAAGTTTCTCATTGCTCCCAAGAATTTTAACCGAAGCAATGGCCTTGTCGTTTAGTTTGGATGATTTGCCTAGCGAAGTGATTTTGATGGCTCCGGTTGGTTTATTCATGCAAAAGGCGTACAATGTTTCGCCTTTGGTCGTGAACCGGATATCGGAGGCATCATAAGGTCTGACATCTTTTACGCCGCCAAATTGTCCTTTTGCCTGGTTTTTTTGTGTCGAAGGTCCTTCTCCATAAACTTTCCATGGCCGTGTTCCATAAATACCTTCGCAGTTTGCAGGTGTCCATTTACCGATCACATCAAGAATCGTTAGCACATCGGGTTCCAGATCACCTTCGGGAGTCTGAACGACGTTAAGTAAAAGGTTCCCATTCTTACTTACAATGTCAACGAGCATTTGGATCACTTCGGTCCCGGTCATGTATTTCTGACCAGTACGGTAATACCAGTCGCCAATTGAAGTGTCCGTTTGCCATGGGAAAGGAGAGATTGAATCCAATGCACCCCGCTCCACATCCTGAACCCACATTCCTTTCGACGGCTGCTTGCAAGTGTAAACCGCTTCGAGTTTACCACCATTTTTGGCCATATCCTGATTGTAGTAATGTGACACCATATTTCGTCCGACATCTCCAAATGGGAATGCACTGTCGGAATAAAGTAGGTCGGGATGGTACAGATCAATCAACTCGGTAATCATTGACAACCATTCCTTCTGATTTTCCGGATCTTTTGTCAGCCAACCGTTATCATCGGCGGCAGCTTTTTTATGGTATAAATCGGCATATTGTTCATCGTTTCCATCGTAAGGAACTCCGGCCATTGATCCGGTTTTATCGGCACCGCGAGCGGTTTGAAACCAGGTATAGCTGGCTCCCAGGTGTTCGGAAACGCCAAAGCGTAATCCTTCTTTTTTTGCTGCCTTCTGCCATAAACCAACGACATCCTTTTTGGGTCCCATTTTAGCAGCATTCCATTTGTGAAGTTTGGAATTCCAAAGGAAGAAGTTGTCGTGGTGTGTTCCCATACTGACAAAATATTTGGCCCCCACTTTTTTATACAAAGCCATCAGTTTCTCCGGATCCCATTTCTCGGCTTTCCAGAGTGGAATAATATCCTTGTATCCGAATTTCGATGGATGGCCGTAATGTGCCACATGGTAGGTGTAATCGTCGTCAGGTTTATCGCTTAATCCGTTCTTACTCCAGTCCCAGGCGAGGTTCATGTACATCTTTTTTGCATACCAGTCGCCCTGGCGTGGAACGGCCTGCGGTCCCCAATGTGCCCAGATTCCGAACTTTGCATCGCGAAACCATTCGGGATATTGGTACTGTTTAAATGACTCGTCGGTTGGTTTAAAGGTTTGGGCAAATAACCGACTTGCCGGAAGGACGCTGATTACAAATGCCAAAAGCGTCAGACAAATTAATTTACGGGTGTTTTTCTTCATGTTAATGGATGTTTTATTGGTTCTTAATCGTTGATCTTTATTTTGTCAATTCAATATTCGTTTCCGGATCTATTTTATGAATGATTTGATCCAACGGCCGATCGAATTCAAGTTTTGCAACCAGCACGGTATTGACCATTTCATTAGCAGGCAGATTCCGCAGCCGAAGGTAAGGTTGCTGCGTTGCATGGTCACTTGGACATAAATTAACGGCACAATCAATTGCTTTTCCAGTATTTAGTAACGTCGCTTTTGATGGCAGCACATTGATGGGCTTTAATTTTAATCCATTGCCTATCGGTAATTTATTCATATGAATATAAAGCGTACTTTCACGTTTGGTAACCAGAACGCACTGTGCGTTTACAAGTTCAGAATCGGTTTGTACCTTATGAAACGATTCATTAACAGACGCTTTCCATTTGCCAATCCGTTGAAGGATAATTGCTGCTTCGGTTGGTATAACGCCTTCGCCAGTTGGTCCAACATTGAGTAAATAATTGGCATCAAGTGCAAGATACCTGTCGATACTGGCGATTAAATGACGGTCGGTGTAATAGTCTTCGTCTTTCTTGTACCCCCAGCTTTCCATACCTACCGACTGGCAGGCTTCGACTAGTTTGTCGAATCCTTTCGCTTCGGCAGCACTACTGTTATAGTCTCGTTCAGGAGTTCCAAAATCACCTTCATCAAAACCACGGTTATTAATCACCGCTTTGGGCTGAAGCTTTCGGATCATCGCATTAACGTTAGGATCTTTATAAACAGGAACATTCATATCCCACCATATTCCATGAATATCTCCATAATTGGTGCAAAGTTCCCGAACCTGTTCCTTCAGAAAATACATGTATTTGTCCCAGTTGGGAGTGTCATTGGGTTGAGGAGGAAGTTCATGGTGACGCCCTGAATTGGGATAATTGGGCTGATTCCAGTCAGCTATTGAATAATAAAGACAAAGTGGGATCTTCCGTTTATGACAGGCATCCGACAATATTCCGACAATGTCCTTTTTATAAGGAGTATTCATCGTATTGAAAGCTGTTTGTTTCGTATCCCACAAACAAAATCCATCATGATGTTTCGTGGTTAACGTGATATATTTCATCCCCGACTCTTCCATTAAATCGAGCCATTCTTCGGGATTGAATTTCTTTGGGTTCCATTGGTTAGCCAACTTCATATAGTCAGCTCTTGGCACTCTTGCGCGCCATTGGTGTTGTTCGTGCCATCCTGGAATGGAATACAAACCCCAATGTACAAACATTCCATAACGGGCCTCAAAAAACCAGTCGCGACTATCGCCAAAGTGTGGGATGCCATTCTCCATTTTATTTTGACTGGATGAAGCTAAACCTTCCTCTGTAAATGTATTGGCTTCAGCTCCAAAGGCGAATAGAGAGGATGCTGCAATTGTGGCTGCTGATTTCAAAAGGGTCCTGCGTTTCATTTTCTAATTAAGCTTTAATGGATCATTTAGTCAATGTATACCTGTCTATTGGCACCTGCTTCCGAATCCTTCTTCAATGTGGATCGCATTAAAATTAAGGATTTCATTCTCATTTAATTCGTATTGAAGGATTGATAGGATTACTATTTTCTGATAATAGCAACATATTTCCAGACAGAGCTACCAGTTGTCTTTCTTAAAACCTCACCAATATCTTCATCACTTGTCCGGGGTTGGCAGCCCATGAAGCAACTGCATCTGCCGCATCTTCAGGTTCGATAATCTGCGTGACCATTTCATCAAGCGGGAATGTGCCTTGCTTGAGGTAATTGATGACTGCCTCGAAATCGGAAGGAGTTGCATTTCGGGAACCCAGAATATCAATCTCTTTCTGCACCCAAAGTTTGGTTGCAAAACTGACATCATTTTTTGCATATCCGATGCAAACGACACGGGCTGCAAATGCTGCCTCTTCCAAAGCGGATTGGTACGTAATTGGATTGCCGGCTGCTTCGATGATCACATCAGGTCCGTGTCCGTTCGTGATTTCCTGTAACGCTTCATGTAAATTGGTGGTTTTCGAATTAATGACATGGGTAGCCCCAATCTTGCGTGCGAGTTCGAGTTTCTCATCGTCGATATCAACAGCAATGACCGTTGCACCGCGCAAGGCAGCACGTATAATTGCGCCTGAACCAATCATCCCGCAACCAAAAATCATCACCGTATCGATGTCTGTAACACGTCCGCGATCGACGGCATGGAAACCGACAGTCAGCGGTTCTACCATTGCAAGTTCTTTTGCTGAAAGCTGATCATCAGAGATTAGTTTCTGCCATGGAACAGTGATAAATTGCTGCATCGCACCATCTCTTTGAACACCCAGTGTCTGGTTGTAACGACAGGCATTGAATCTTCCTTTCCTGCACGACGAACATTGTCCGCAATTGGTATAAGGAACAACGGTAACTGCCTGTCCTTTTTTGAAATTATCAGGAACTTCTTCACCGACAGCTTCAATAATGGCCGAAATTTCGTGTCCCGGAACGCGGGGATATTCAACCATTGGGTTTTTACCCAAAAAAGTACTCAGGTCGGAACCGCAAAAACCCACATATTTAATTTTCAAGAGTACTTCACCTTTACCTGTAACCGGAATGTGGCGATCAACGATCTGAATCTCCCCCGGTGTAATTATTTGAATTGCTTTCATTGCTACTTATTTTATATTTAAGTCTTTATTTTTATAGCTACTGGCAGTTCGCTTCTGGCGACTGGCAAATTATTCGTAATTTAAAATTCATAATTGGTACAATCGTATGGCATTCTCACCCATGATTTTTACTCTTTCTAATTCAGGTAGTTGAGATATGCTTTTTCGCACCAGGTCCATCCAGTTTTTATAAGATGTGGCGACGAGGCAAACCGGCCAATCGGAGCCAAATAATAAACGGTCAGCGCCAAAAGCTTCAAGAACAACATCAAAATAGGGTTGAAGTTGTTGAGGTGTCCAGCTATTAAAATCGGCTTCAGTTACCATTCCTGAGATCTTGCAACTGACATTCTCCCGTTTGGCAAGTTCTTGTATATTCTCTTTCCATGGTGATAATTCATGTTTGCCAATCAATGGCTTTGCAATATGGTCGAGTACAAAAACCTGGTTAGGATGCTGATTAACAAACCGGATCGTATCCGGTAACTGCCTTTCAACGATAAGGATATCATAGACTAATGAATGCTTGTTCAGTAACGAAATCCCTCTGTTAAAATCCTTCCGAAGCATAAATTCGGGGTCGGTTTCTCCTTGAATCACATGACGAAGACCCTTTAGTAATTTGTTGTCTGAATATTTTTCCAGATCAACTTCAATGTCATCATTTATCAGCGGAAGCCATCCAACCACACCCTTTATAAATTTGTTTTGGCGGGCCAGCTCTAATAACCAGACGGTCTCTTCAACCGATTGACGTGCCTGAACCGAAATAACCCCATCAACTCCGGCTTCTCGGATGGTTTCTTCAAGATTCTCGGGAAGGAAATCTTTGCGGATGACCTTCATTGAATCGTCAATCCAATTGTATTCAATTGGATCGTAATTCCAGAAATGATGGTGAGAATCGATGATCATGGCAGATAGGGGAATTGGTCATGAATGATTCCTTGCCGCTTCAGTTCGATCCAGAACTCTGCTGGCAATTCAACTTTTAAAAGATCTATATTACGGTTAATACGCGATGGTTTGCTCGGGTTCAGTGCAACGGCACTTATTTGAGGCATAGCAAAGGCGAACTTCAAACAGGCATCGCCGGGCACAATTTTAAATGCTTCACATATTGCATAAAACTTTTCACGCCATGCCAGCAGTTTCTGATCTTCAACTGATTGTGGGTCTATTTTCCGGTAATCGAAAAAGTCACCGCCCGTTAAGAAACCGCCATTGAATATGGCTGAGTCGATAATGCCAACACCCTCGTTATGAATTTTCTCAATAAATGTGACGATTTCGGGTGGATGATGATAGATAGTCAGTTTATTGGCAAACATCACCCAATCGAACTTCACATATTCGTATAATTCTTTGATCGTGAGCCAATCTTTTGCACCGATTCCAACCGCTTTTACTTCACCTTTTGCCTTTAGTTCGAATAAGGCTTTATAGGCGCCTACTATGTCGTTCAGCCTTTTTGCACGATCTGATGCATCTGTTGCGGCAAACAGGTATTCGTCTGGATCGTGAACTGACACTACCTGAGGTTTGTAATAACCGCCAAGTAATTCGCACCCTTGTTCCCAGCACTCCAGAATTTCTGAATAGCTGATCTTTTGAACAGCATCGTATTTCAGATTCACCCAGGCACCGGGTTCAAAGGTTGGTTCTTCTGTTGTGAGTGGTATGCGGTACCAGCCTAATTTGTTGCTGATGATGATATCATCCTTATCGACTCCCAGTTTTTTTAACCCTTTACCGATCACCTCAAGTGCAAGACCAGCACCGTATTTACCGGCGGTATCAATCATTGGCACTGACTCCGAAACCTCAAACCATTTTTTCATGATTTCGAGCTTCGTTTCGGCAGACAACTCATGGTACAAGTTGCCCATAAAACTGGTTCCATAAATGATGGGTGGAACAACAAGTCCGGTCTCTCCAAAATTCTTTAAACGCTGAATTCTCATTCCAAGGTTATTATTGTGATTATTAGATTCGGCAACCTGTTGGTCACTGCCAAATATCTCATCTTCAGAAGTAGTTAAAACAAAAATAGCAAAATTGCAGTATCCTACTTCTGCTGCTTCCGGGCATTTAGTCCGCAAAGGTTTGCGCAAAGCATTGCGGAAGAAAAAAATGTTTAAGAACATGAAGCTAATGGCGAGAATCGTCGGCTTTATTTGCGATTGTTAAAACGGTATTGGTCATGCAAAGAACAATGGAGGGGATTCAAATTATTGATTAATTTCGGATGAAATTATTTTGAATAAACCAATTCTCATTATTATACCAATTCATGGTCAAACGGAGGATTTCACTTAAAGATATAGCGAACGAACTTGGGGTTTCGATCTCGACAGTTTCCAGAGGACTCAGAGATCATCCGGACATCAGTGACGATATGATTGCGAAGATAAAGGCATTGGCCGGTCTTCGTCACTATTCCCCAAATCCGATGGCAATGGGTTTGTTAAAACAAAGAACCAGGATGATTGGCGTAATTGTCCCCGATTTGGTGACCCATTTCTTTTCGTCTGTGATTTCAGGGATCGAAGAGGTGGCAAAGGAACACGGATATTTTGTAATTATCTCATCTTCTTATGAATCTTATCAAAAGGAAAAGGAGAATATTGAGAACCTGATGAAAGCAAGAGTTGAAGGTTTTATCATCTGTCTTTCTCAGGAAACGACCGACTATTCTCATTTCGAGCAAATTATTGAATCAGAAATTCCATTGGTATTTTTTGATCGGGTGTGTCTCAAAGACAAAGTTCCAACGGTCACCGCTGACAGCTTTGAGGCAGCACGCCGGATTACCTGCCATTTCTTTGAGAATAATGCGCGCCGGATTGCCTATATATCAGGGCCAGAACAGTTAAGTATCTCTGATGAAAGGAAATCGGGTTATTTAATGGGTTTACTCGACTGCGGACTCGCATTCCGCCCCGAATATCTCGAAAAGTGCAATTTAAGTACTGAATCTGCGGCATTGGCTACCAAACGACTTTTATCACTTCCAAATCCCCCCGATGCAATCTTTGGGATTAATGATACCGTGGTTTTTGCAGCAATGAAAGAGATTCGGAAATTTGGGTTGAAGGTTCCCAAAGATATTTTGCTGGTAGGTTTTACTGATGAGTTTCATGCAACAGTCGTAGAACCGACATTAACTTCGGTGATGCACCCAACGAATGAGATGGGTAGAGTTGCAGCCGGGCTATTTTTTGAATTGACCGAAAATGTAGGTTTATTGCCTAAATCGGTGGAATTAAAAACCACCCTTGTTATCAGGGAGTCGTCGGTAAGGATTGGAGAGATGATATAGCCAGTGAAAATATTACTCATAAAAAAAGCCGCTCTAAGCGGCTTTTTTTATGAGTAATATCGTATTGATTAATAGAATTTTGAACGTTTGTCAATAATCTTGGCATTCTCGCGTAAGGCTTCGAATGCAAGCATATTGGCGCGATAGTTAATTGAGGCCGCAAGACGTTGTTTACTCGAAGCTATATTTGAATCGGTTCCGGTATTAACACTAATTGCTTTCACAACATAAACTCCGGTTGCGCCTGCCACTGGTTTAGAAACCTGATTCGCTTCCAAAATGGTCGATGCACCTGCAATCGCTGGTTCGAAACCAACACCAGGAATAGAATAAGACTCGGAGCTAATATTTTGAGCTTCACCAACTGTTACCTTCAAATCAGAAGCCAATTGATTAAGATCGGTTTTGCCTGACATTTTTTCGATCAGCTGTTGCGCTTTTTTCTCTTTCTTCACTTCGAGTTCAACACGTGGTTTTGCAACGATAAAAGAAGCAATCCCTTTTTCCTGCTCTCCAGTCAAGGTAGCAATAATGAACTGATCTCCAAGTTCGAATATTGGGGTGCCTTCATTACTGAGAATTAGCGAGCCAACCTTAGCTTTGTATGCGGCACGGATCAACAACCTTGAATTGTCCAGACCGGTAATCTCTTTATCGTTTTCAAGAACAGTGGCCATTCGTTTGTTTAATCCCTGAGCGACAATCGCTGCATTGAATTTTTTCTGATCCTGATTTTCGCTTGCGAATTTCGAAGCTGCTGAATAGGTTGCCTGGTAGGTTTGACTGCTTGGTTCAATTACCCGGTTAATTACTGCCAATTGAACGTTAGGAGATGTTTTACTACGGTTGATCACCTGAAGAAGGTGAATGCCATATTGAGTTTTAACAACCTGAAGATCGTTTACTTTTCCGAAGAAAGCGGCATCTTCAAATGGTTTTACCATCATTCCACGACGCATCCATCCAAGGCTTCCACCATTATTTGCGGAACCTGTATCCTCCGATTTTGCGCGGGCTACATCCTCAAATTTCTGACCCTTAACCAGGATGAGATTTTTAATACTGTCAATCGTTGCAGTTGCTTTGGCCAAATCTGCCTGTGTGTTTACACGGATTAAGATGTGACGGGCTTCGACTGAGTCAGGAAGTTCTTCAAACTTGTGAATTTTAGCCAGTTTCCAGCTCTTGTTTTCCTTGTAAGGTCCATAAATATCGCCAACCTTACCAGCAAAAGCAAACGCACCCAACTCGGGAGAAAGATCATCTTTTTTGAAGTAGGTGGGATCAAAAGGAACATCAGAATTGATATTTACAAAAGCTGCAGGATCTTCAACAGTCGCAAATTCAGTTTTGATATCGTTTGACCATTTGATCAGCTTATCTTCATCTGTTTTGGATGCTACAACTGGAAATGAAACGTATTCGATGCTTCTGTTATTTTCCTGTTTGTATTTTTCTTTGTTTTTTGAGTAATAGGCATTTAATTCTTCGTCAGTAACCTTTACTTCGCTATCTGGAATCGAGGC
>JANYLE010000290.1 GCA_025363795.1 Mariniphaga sp.
TTCTTACAGAAGAATAGTTGTCAGAAAGTTTTTGATCATTAATCGAAGACCGTTGACCGCAGTTTAGAAAACTAAAGAAAATCGCTATAATTAAAGAATATCGCATGGGTTTCATATTACTTGTTCATATTTTCATCTCAATCCTCTGATGACATGTTTCGTAGCATTAATCGTTACAAACGACTGACAACTAACCCCTCGTTACAAACGAGGGGTATCATCAATTACTTTTTGTCAATATATTTAGCAAGTATAGGTGATATTAACTGTAGTGCTGTTCTGGTTTCTGATCTGAAGAGAAATTCATTTGACATTGGATTTTGCTTGTTCTAACATTGAATCCAGTGCTTTCCTATTATAAACTTTTCCTTGTACAATAACAGTTTCAATAGTTTTTGTATTCTCAATATTTTCTAATGGATTCTTATTCAGCAGAACAAGGTTTGCCAGTTTGCCTGCCTCAACAGAACCAAAATCAGCTTTTCTGTTCATAAATATCGCAGGATTGATTGTTGCAGACCTTAATGCATCAATTACCGGCATACCTCCCTTAACCATTAGCGACAATTCATCGTGCAGAGAAAATCCCGGAAAAACATAAGGATTTGGGAAATCGGTTCCTGCAATAAATTTTACTCCTTTCTCATTCATTTTGCCTATTAAGCTCTGCTCAAAAAGATACCTTACTCTTGTGTTTTTAGCAAAATTATCTATTTCAGTTTTTGTAAACGGACTCATTTTTTGATTCCATATTTCAAGAACATATCCCGGAAGATAGGCGATTCTGTTATCATTTATAAATATTGAATCATTTAAATAACTCATTGCCCTATTAACTGTTAAGGTGGGGCATAACCACATACTACTCTTAGCCAGCACAGAACATATTGAATCAAACCTTTTTTCAGAAAATGTACTAATAAGTGCTTCATTTGATGTGTCTGCAGATGCGCAGGCATTTAGAAACCCATATAAATGTTCCGAGCTGGCCATTCCTGCTTCAATTGCCTTGTAGATTGAAACGCTATTGGGTATATGACCGGCAAATGTGATGTTCTTTTTCTTGGCTTCCCTGGCAATAGCCATAAAACAATCTTCAGATAAGTTACTATATACTTTGATAAAATCAACGTTTTTATCTATTTGCTTTTTTACGGCATCAACAGCTTCATCGGGTGTTGTAACGACTAAGCATCCTGCCGGAAAAGAAGGTGGATTTCCATCGATAAGATCACCAGATAGGTAAACATTTGGTGATAAGAGCCCTTCCTGTTGCGATCTTTTTGGTATTTCAACAAAGGCAGGCATATCACCCCACATCTCCCTGATTCCGGTAATGCCATTGGCAATGAGTAACGGATCCAGATCAACATGGCTCCATTTATAGTGAGCATGCATATCCCAAAGTCCTGGGATAAGATATTTACCTTTTCCATCAATTACAATAGTTGACTCCGAACTGACAATTTCATTATCATAAATCGCACTGATACGATTATTGTCAATGGCTAATGTTTTATTTTTTAATATTTTCCCGGTATTTACATCTGCAATATTTACATTAGTAATTATACAATCATGGTTACCTGCACGACAAAATGACATAAATGGGATTAAGAATATCAAAATCAAAAAACTTGATTTAATTACCTCAGAAGTTTTTGAATTCATGGTATGGGTTTTTTAGATTATAAAAATGTTTGAAATAAATATTTGAATATTCAAACGCATTACAGCTGGCGTTGGATGCCAAGGCTCCCGCTCGTTACAAACGAGCGGGAGCTGATAGTCTGCTGCTTGCCTATCTTATTTTCTTGTTTTTTCAACTAACCATTTATACAACGCTACTGTCTTTTTGTTATCCTTAAAGTTTATAAATAGCTCCTCACTATCCGACAATTTCAAATGCAAGTAGGGAGCGGATCCACGGTTAACAAATAGTTTTGCATGATCTATTCCGGCGAGCCTGAAGTTCCCTTTGCAAACCTTTCCAAAGGCGTATCCGTTGTTTTTAAACTCAATATTGGGAATCGAAGACAAGGTATCAAGTTGACTAATCTCATTATATTTTATTGTAATGCCATACATACTCTTTATTTGAAAGCTGTCAGCATTTGATTTGATTTTTATCTCCTGGTTACCATATAAGATCAAAAATGTTGGTATTAATAGGGCTATAAATCCACCCAAAATAAATGTGTTGATTTTATTCTTTGGCTTTTGCGATGTTGCATCATTTGAAACAAGTGAACTATCGTGACTAATAAGCCCTGTTATATAAGCTGAAATTTCATCCGGTCTGTCTGTTCCAATCCGTATGACTGAGTTTTTATCCTTGAATGAAAGTTCTATTGCCTTTAATCCGGATACATTATACAACCAGCCATTGGGCATCATTTTCACCCCAATCCCATAAAATATAGCGTTTTTAACCGCCTTGCAACTTTTTATATTATCAATCCGGTATTTTCTCCCAAATAAGCCAATCCCAAGTTTAAATGAAACATAGGTATCATCAATGAAGATCGTTAATTGATAGAAACAAAGTAAAGAAACGAACATTATTACAGAAAGCAGACTGAAAAGAATCAATAATGACGATTCCTTTAATCCTTCTGTGAACAGCTTATACGTGAAAAACCCCAATAATGGCAAAAAGATTATCACGATGATTGTACCAAATTGAGTATACTTTTTTGAATTCATAATTAGATCTGTTAATGGTTATGCAAATTTTCTTATTGTTATAGTTATCGTTTCGTACGCACTAATTTTATCTCTGAGCCTTCCCGTGAAGTGCTGTATTCCAAATCGCAATTTCCTGTCAACGAAGCACCGAAACCCTGGGTGCGGGTAGCTTGCTGTTATGGGGCGTTATTTTTGGTTTACCTTTCTATTAGTTTCAATCCAATCCAAATAATACTTTCTACTGTATGTTCCTGGAGATGCATGATCCCCATATTCAAAGTCGAAATTAACATATTTTAGATCGTTCAACTCAGTCAACGTAAATGTAGTTGAAATCATATATTGGTCAGCTCCGCAAGTACCCATCTGTTGCGTCAAATAGTCGCTATTTTTAATCTTAACGAAAATGGTGTCGTACGAAATTTTAACAAATTCAAGATATACTTTGTCCAAATATTTATCATTGATACCCTTTATTAACTTTGAATAAGTCAATGTGTCTGCGTTAACATTTTGTAGTCTCAAAATGCTGTCACAATCGAAATCCCACATTGGATTTTGTCCAATAATTTTTGACCTATTTTGGTTATTACAAGCAATCAAAAAAATCATGATAACTAAAATTAAAATTTCTTTTGATCTTGTCATAACTCTGTCTGTTTATCATGCCCCATAATGTTCCGCCGCTACACGCAGGCGGGATTTTAACGGCACCCTATCTGCAAAAGTCTGTTTTTAAATTTATTACTTTTCTGTCAGCGAAGCACGAAGCATTGCTTTCATTCATATTGTTTGCGCAAAAGTGGGTAGGAGACGATAAGTGAAAATTGTTCTATCCCAAAATTTTATGATATTGTGATATGATAACTTCTTCTTACAGTGTTCACTATTGGGAAGAACTACTCTAATGTCCCATTATTCTTGTTATTAAGTCCAGATTATTATCAAATTACCAATCAGCCGATTTTGATTTTTTTGACATTTTCAATTTCAAATCCTCAATCAACAGTTTTGCTTTTACTTCAGTACCTTTCTTTATAGATAAAAACATTTCATTCATTTTTTTTGAATTATAACCAGGAACGGTTTTTTGGGTTTCGTTTGCATCGGTTAATAATCCAAAATCAATACTTCCTTCATTAGCATTAACAATAAAGTTGGTCATCTCATATTTATATTTCCCATCTTTAACCCAAAGGCTCATTTGAAAGCTCACATCAGTTGAATATTTTCTTTCACCTAGATACCTAAACACATAATCAACAACCATTATGCCTTTTCCTACTAATTCTCCATTTTCTTTATCTGAAATTTGTAAAACATCTTTTGAACTTTTAAAATTTTCATTAAACCATTCACGTCCTCGAATAAAAAGTTCATTTTTAACCACTCCTGAATCATCTATTGCTTCAGATAAAGACATCGGTTTTTGTGAGATCGCATAAAAAGGAAATGCTAAAAGAAATATAAATAATAGTTTCATAATTGATAAATTATAGATTAAGAACTCATTTCAATTGTTTGTTTTTCATTATGCATGCATTTTTGATCATCCTTTTAAAATATAGCAACATTTTTTATTTAATGACATTCATTATAGGTACTGAAATTGGAATTTCGAATTCAATTCTATTTGTAACGCTATTTATGTCAGAAATTTTACTTGAAAAACCTGCAGAGATTACCGATAAAACACTTATTCCAGCTTTATTTTCTGAATTTTCAATTACACTTACAGCCACACTGATTTTCACTTTTTGAATGTGCCTAAATTGTCCGTCATAACCTGTTTGGAGGTTTTCTCCAGAATGACGACCTTCGGGATTTATATATGCTCCTGTATCTTTAATTAGCTCCTGCGCATTTACTACTCCATTAGTAATTTGAACTAAAGTTTCTGTGATAAATTCTTTTAAATCCATAGTTTTAAATATTTGTTCTAAAGTCCGATAATTGCCACTTGTTTATATATTCACCTCAATTCTGCAAAATGTGCATAATATTCTTGTAAATATAAGATTCCTATGTTTACTAATTGTCAAATCTCCCATCTACTTTCTGTAAATTATGTTCCTTAATCCAATCACAATCAAAAAAACCCGGCCGGGCATTTAAATCCCGACCGGGCGACTGATATTTTGCAACCTTATCATTCCATAGTTACCATAATCACCTTTAGCTTGGTCAGTTCGCCGGCATTCACAACAACTGTAATGGTTTGTTCGGCAAGTCCTGCCTTTTTAAATGTGAACGCGTAAGCTCCTGCTGCGAGCGATTTAAGGTTAAAACCACCTTTCTTCGATGTTTTTTTGGTCAGCACCACCACGCCATTTAACGTTGCTGTAAAGATAACTCCGGGCATTGGCTGGCCATTTACATCCACAGTTTGCCCTTTCACCGAAAGCGATACCCTGCCCCTGACGGTCGTTTTTTGTGCTGTTTTAAATCCAAGGTAGAAGACAGGTTCCTTGAGCCTCACAACTTCAACAGCGGCAGCCATATTGTCCACAACCTGATCGCCTTCGATTAACAACCGTACAAGTTTTTCAGTCGCCTGCTTTTTAATCGTTCCTGCCAGATCGGGCGAAACTAAAACTTCGTTATAGTCAGCGATTGCACCTGAGAAGGTCGCTTGTGAGTCCGTTGAAATGTTATAATTTTCAAGTTGTGAAACGATGGGTTCGGCGCAGTTATAAATTAGCTGTGCATAATCCTTTAATGAATCATCCGAAAACCGTTTAAAATCTGTTTCGGTGAAATTTACCTGGCCCAATAATACCGGATTCTGGGTTAATTTCGCAAATGACGTCAGTTTACGCGCATTATCTGCGCTGAGTTTAATCAATAAATTCTTCGCCTGAAGTTTGTACTTTGAAATACCTTTGATATCGGTTTTTTGCTCTTCGGCTGCCTCCTGTATTGCCTTTACAATGGCTTTCAGTTTGACCAAATTCGTAGCATATTCGGGTAGGTTTACAATGATTGCTAAATTTCCATCACTAAAACCAATAATTCTGCGATACCTGCGATCGCGCGCTTCCTGAGTGGTGTTCATTTTTTTTAGTATTAGTCGGTTTAAAGTGTAAAATCGACGCAAGTTAAATTATCTAAATATCAAAAACAAATTTATTGGCATTATTATGAATATTTATAAGAATAAATTTGAATTTCTTGAAGTGACGGTCAACTAACCGTAAATCAAACGCTACTGGCATTGATGTTCTTTTATTGTTTTTGAAGTTAGCGCACGCTATATCCGGTATAAGAGTGATAATATATTTTAATGTCCCATGAATACAGATGAAAGAGAAATCACCATCTTTTTGCTTATTGGGTTTAGTAATTTCGATACGTTATTATTATCCCGAATAAACCTGGTTTTAATAGGATTTTCTGAATGTCAGTAAATACCTAACACATTCCTATGAATATTTAACAGATAGTATTGCTTGCTTCACACATTGCAATGATCGCTCAACAGATACCAATGTTTGATTAACAGATAGAAATGTTTGCTTAATACATTGTAATGTTTGCTTCACAGATCGCATTGACCACATAACAGATAGTATTGCTTGCTTCACACATTGCAATGATCGCTCAACAGATAGCAATGTTTACTTCACAGATAGAAATGTTTGAATAACAGATAGCAATGTTTGTTTCACAGATACTAATGTTTGATTAACAGATAACAATGTTTGCTTCACACATTGCAATGATCGCTCAACAGATACCAATGTTTGATTAACAGATAGCATTGTTTGCCTCACAGATACCAATGTTTGCTTCACACATTCAATTGATCGCTTAACAGATAGCAATGATTGCCTGACACATACAACTGAACACTTCACAGATTGAATTGAATGCGCTTCAGAAATGAAAAATGCCCTTCCGTAGAGAATTGAATCTCCCGGAAGGGCATTTTGCCCGTTGTGCGTTGTTGTCGCTGGTATCAGATGAGCGCTAAAGTTGCGTACCGCTCATACTTTACTGTTTTCCAAACCTGGGGAATCTATTTGATAAGTCCCCTCGCGTTTTGTAACAGGAGCGGAATCCCTGCAGGTTCTTTTCCGCCGGCTGTAGCATAGAACGGTTGTCCGCCGCCGCCGCCATTGACCGCTTTGGCCAGTTCGCGGATGATGGCGCTGGCATTCAGTCCGCGTTCCTTCACGAGGTGATCAGCGATCATTACATGAATATTGGCTTTGCCATCAATTTCGGCAGCCAGTACGAGGAAGAGATTTTCAACTTCACCTTTTAGCTGGAACGCAATATCCTTGATGATGGCCGCGTTGTCGACCTTTACCTGCTGGGCAAGGAAATTGATCCCGTTGATGGGCTCAACCTGGAGCAGCAGTTCCTTCTTCACCTTTACGGCACTCTCTTTTTCGAAGGCTTCGACCTGTTTGGCCAATGTATTATATTTGACAAATAACTCTTCTACGGCACTTTTCAGATCGGCAGGGTTGCTGAATAAAGCGGCAACTTCCTTGAGCGTTTTTAAGTGGCTGTTGATGTACTCCTCGGCTCTCTCTGCCGTGATCGCTTCGATACGGCGTACGCCCGCCGATATTGATCCTTCGGAAAGGATCACAAACTGTCCGATGGTGCCTGTCGATGCGACATGCGTACCACCGCATAACTCGACCGATTTGCCAAAACGGATCACACGAACCTGTTCTCCATACTTTTCACCGAAGAGTGCAATGGCGCCCATCTTTTCGGCTTCGGCGATCGGCACTTCGCGCCGTTCATCGAGCTTGTCGTTGGCCCTGATCAATTCGTTGACGCGTTGTTGTATCCTTGATAGTTCTTCGTCGGTGACTTTCTGAAAGTGATTGAAGTCAAAACGGAGTGAATCGGGATTCACAAGCGACCCTTTTTGTTCGATATGCGACCCGAGGATCTCGCGCAATGCATGATCAAGCAGGTGTGTTGCCGTATGATTATTCTCTGTAAGCCTGCGGTTTTTGGTATTGACCGCCGCGGTGAAAACTGCCGCCGGGTTAGCCGGTAATTTTTTCGCGAGATGAACCGTCAGTGTGTTTTCCTTGACGGTATCAAATATTTCGATCGTCTCTCCGTCAGCTTCAATGGTTCCTGAATCGCCAACCTGTCCGCCTGACTCGGCATAAAATGGGGTTGTATTAAAGACCAGCTGGAAAAACTCCCCTTTCTTCCCTTTCACCTTCCGGTAACGGTTAATCTTCACTTTCGCTTCAAGGGCATCGTACCCGACAAATCCATCTCCTTCGTTGCGTTGCAATTCAATCCAGTCACCTGTTTCGAGTTGGGTTGCGCTCCGTGAGCGGTTTTTCTGGGCTTCCATGGCCAGTTCGAACTCCTTGTGATTCAGGGTGAGTCCCTGTTCGCGCAGGATCAGTTCGGTAAGGTCGAGCGGAAAGCCGAATGTATCGTAAAGCTCGAAAGCAATCGTACCATTCACTTCAGTTCCGTTTTTCTTTTTCGTGTCCTCGATAATGGCATCGAGCATTTTGATCCCGGTTTCGAGCGTGCGTAGAAAAGAGTCCTCCTCTTCGCGGATCACATTGATCACGAGCTCTTGTTGCCTGATCAATTCGGGGAATGCGCCACCCATTGTTTCGGCCAGAACTTTAACCAACTGATGAATAAACGGCTTTCTGAATCCGAGGAACGTATAACCGTAACGGACGGCACGGCGCAATATCCTGCGGATCACGTAACCGGCTTTGTTGTTTGACGGCAACTGTCCGTCGGTGATGGCAAATGAGATGGCCCGCAGGTGATCGGCAATCACACGCATGGCGATGTCCGATTTTTCGTCGGCACCGTATTTTTTACCGGCAAGGTATCCGAGTTCGGTGATTACAGTCTGAAATACATCGGTATCGTAATTCGATTGTTTGTTCTGGATCACCATACACAACCGTTCAAATCCCATTCCCGTATCGACATGTTTGGCTGGCAACTCTTCAAGCTGGCCATTTGCTTTACGGTTGAACTGGATGAAAACGAGGTTCCATATTTCAATCACCTGGGGATGACTTTCATTGACAAGGTCGCGTCCCGGGATGAGCGCTTTTTCGGCTTCATCACGAATGTCGACATGAATTTCAGAACAGGGTCCGCATGGGCCCGAATCGCCCATCTCCCAGAAATTGTCTTTCTTGTTCCCTTTGAGGATGCGTTCTTCCGGAAGGTATTTGGCCCACAAATTGTGTGCTTCAGTGTCCATCGGGACGCCATCTTTCTCATCCCCTTCAAAAATGGTTACATACAGTTTATCGACAGGTATCTTATAGGTGTCAACGAGCAGTTCCCATGCCCAGTCGATCGCCTCTTTCTTGAAATAGTCGCCAAACGACCAGTTTCCGAGCATCTCAAACATGGTATGATGGTAGGTATCGTGGCCTACTTCCTCAAGGTCGTTGTGTTTGCCCGAAACTCTCAGACATTTCTGTGTATCAGCAATGCGCGGATATTTTGCAGGTGAGTTTCCAAGAAATATATCCTTGAATTGGTTCATTCCTGCATTGGTAAACATCAGCGTTGGGTCGTTTTTTACAACCATAGGTGCTGAAAGAACGATTTCATGTTGTTTGGAAGCAAAAAAATCGAGAAATGTCTGTCGTATTTGTTTTGAATTCATAAAAAGATATGTTAAAAAACCTTTAAAATCTACCTTTTGAATGGGTTTGGAGTCGCAAAAAGGAGATTTTTTATAGATTTGCGATTCGCCAAACGTGGCGGATTCTATTAAAACGTTGCAAAATTAGATTATTTCGCTAATTTTGGCCATAGTGAACCAAAAATAAAAGAGTGATAGATGGGTAAAACCAATTACAGATTCAATCCCGACACCTTAAGCTTTGATAAAATTGAACGAAGCATCAAATCGTTAATACGTATTGTGCTTGGTTATTTGTCAACTGGCGTGGTTTCAGGAGTGATCTTCTTCTTTGTTTTCCTCCAGTTTTTTGATCCCCCGCAAACGAAACGGTTAAAGCGGCAAAATGAGCAGTTACTTTCACAATATAACCTGATGAACAAGGACTTCGAGAAAGTTTCGAAGGTACTGGAGGACATTCAGAATCGTGATGACAATATTTACAGGGTGATTTTCGAGGCAGAACCTATTCCGTCCAGTGTAAGAATGGCGGGGTTTGGCGGTGCCAACCGTTATTCGAAGCTCGAAGAGTTGGATAACGCCGAACTCATCATTAATACTACCCGGAAATTGGATATTCTCTCCAAACAGGTTTTTGTCCAGGCCAAATCGTATGACGAGGTGGCAAAGATGGCCATGAACAAGGAGAAGATGATTGCCAGTATGCCCTCAATTATGCCTGTGTCGAACCGGGATTTGAAGCAAACAGCCTCGGGTTGGGGAATGCGCATGCATCCGATCTACAAGATCCTCCGTTTCCATTATGGGATGGACTTTACTGCCGCCACGGGAACAGATGTTTTTGCAACGGGTATTGGGGTTGTCAAATCGGCATCGCGCGAATCGGGTTATGGTAACACCGTTGTCATTGATCACGGTTTCGGTTATGAAACCTTTTATGCGCACCTGAGCAAGATCAATGTCCAGGTTGGACAGAAGGTCAACAGGGGAGATGTGATCGGATTCGTTGGAAGTACAGGAACATCAACTGCTCCTCATCTTCATTACGAAGTCAGCAAGAACGGAACGAAAGTCAATCCGCAGAACTATTATTTCCAGGATCTTTCACCTGTTGAATATGAGAAGATGATCTCCATTTCTTCAAATATGGGACAAAGTTTCGACTAAAATTATTTACCTATGGCATTCAAGGAACCGAAATCAGAAAAGCATTACTACTCCATCAGCGAGGTTGCCGGGAAGTTTGGACTGGCTCCTTCAACGCTGCGTTTCTGGGAGAAAGAGTTTGATACGATCAAACCTTTTAAGAATAAGAAGGGTGACCGTTTTTATACCCAGGAAGATATTGACCACCTCGCTTTGATCAATCATCTTGTCAAAGAACGGGGGATGACCCTTAAAGGCGCAAAGACTAAGATCAAAGAGAACAGGTCGGAGTCTGAGAATACCTTTGAGATTGTGCAAAAATTGCAGCAGATCAAGACCTATCTTCTCGAGATAAGGGAAGAGTTGTGATCTGATTCCGCTTGAACTATCGCATCTGTATATATTCCAAAATCTAATTTACCATGACCATCAGGGAGATCATCAGTTACCTTGAATCTGTTGCCCCTCCTGCTTACCAGGAATCGTATGACAATGCCGGATTGATCATCGGCGATCCGGATACGGTGATCACGTCTGCACTGATTACGCTTGATGTTACGGAAGCGGTTATTGACGAGGCAATTGAAACTGGTTGCGAATTAATTATAGCACATCATCCTGTTCTTTTCAAAGGGCTGAAAAAGCTGAACGGCAATAACTTTGTCGAGCGGTGCGTGATTAAGGCCATCAAAAACGATATAGCTATTTATGCCGCGCATACGAATCTCGATAGTGTGATGGGTGGTGTTAATTCAAAAATCTGCGAAAAGATTGGGTTAACCAACACTTCTATTCTTGCCCCTGCGAAAGCACAACTTCTTAAACTGGTTACCTTTATTCCCGAAGATCATCTCGATAATGTTCGTGAAGCCGTTTTTGCAGCCGGTGCCGGTGAGATTGGGAAGTATGACAAATGTAGTTTCAGCGCCGAAGGGACCGGAACATTCAGAGGGGGAGAAGAGGCCAACCCATATGTTGGTGAAAAGGGTGAGTTTCATTTCGAAAAAGAGGCCCGCTTCGAAACTATTTTGCCCAGGCATTTAAAAGATAGGGTGATTAACGCTTTATTAAAAGCTCATCCTTACGAAGAGGTGGCTTACGATCTTTACCTGGTCGAAAACTCCATGCCTGAAATTGGTTCCGGAATGATTGGTCAATTGCCCGGTGCTGAAAATGAGGAGGAGTTTCTTTCCCGGCTGCTTGATGTTTTTGGTTGCAAAGCGATACGCCATACCTATTTGCTTGGAAAACCAATTCGCAAAGTGGCAGTTTGTGGCGGTTCGGGCAGCTTTCTTCTTTCGGCTGCAATAGCTGCAGGTGCCGACATTTTCGTTACGGCAGATATGAAGTATCATGACTTCTTTGATGCGGAAGAAAAAATCGTTGTCGCCGACATCGGTCACTATGAAAGTGAACAATTCACGAAGGAGCTTTTTTATGAAATACTTATAAAAAAATTCCCTAACTTTGCACTCCGTTTATCGGAAGTTAAAACGAACCCTGTGTTGTATCTTTGTCAGAGGTAATAAATTGTAAATTTCAGTATATGTCAGATAATATCAAATCAGCCGAAGGAAAAGAAGTTTCTATCCAGGAGAAACTAAAAATGCTATATGATCTTCAATCAGTTGTTTCAGAGATTGATAAGATTAACACTTTACGTGGCGAGCTCCCTTTGGAAGTTCAGGATCTGGAAGACGAAATTATCGGGTTAAAGACTCGTCTTACTAACTATAGTGATGAAATCAAAAGCCTGAACATCGCCATTGCCAATAAAAAGACTGAAATAAAGGAATCGAAAATCAAGATCGATAAATACAAAGAGCAGCAGGAAAACGTCCGTAACAACCGCGAATTCGACTCTCTTTCTAAAGAAATGGAATTTCAGACACTCGAAATTGAGCTTTCTGAAAAAAGGATCCGCGAGTTTACGCAGGAGATTAAAAGTAAATCGGAAGTAGCTGAATCTTCAGAGAAGTTGCTCAAAGATCGCGAAGAAGATCTGATCAGGAAGAAAAAAGAGCTTGAAGAGATCACTGCCGAAACTGCTGTTGAGGAAGATAAATTAAGAAGCAAAGTAACCAAGATTGAGAGTCTGATCGAAGATCGTCTGGTTATGGCATTTAACCGCATTCGTAAGAATGCACGCAACGGTCTCTCTGTTGTAACTGTTCAGCGCGATGCATGTGGCGGTTGTTTCAATAAGATTCCGCCACAACGTCAATTGGACATCGCTTCAAGAAAAAAGATTATTGTCTGTGAGTATTGCGGACGAATTCTTGTAGATAAAGATATTGCTACTCCGCTTGAAGAACTG
>JANYLE010000303.1 GCA_025363795.1 Mariniphaga sp.
ATTATCGAAGTTATAAAAACCAAAGGGGATAAAATCCTTGATGTACCTTTAGCAAAAATTGGGGACAAAGGTCTTTTTACCAAAGAGATAGAAGAGGCTCTATTCAACCTGGAAATCGATATGGCGGTTCATAGCCTCAAAGATTTACCAACCAGATTTCCCGACGGAGCCAAATTAGGTGCCGTTTTAAAGCGCGGTGATATTCGCGATGCACTGATCAGCACTACCAACCGAAAAATTGAAGACCTTACTTCGAATGATATCATAGCCACATCCAGCCTGCGAAGAAAAGCGCAATTACTCAGGATCAATAAGAATTTTAAGATCGTGGAGATCCGGGGAAATGTAAATACCAGAATCCGAAAAATGGAGGAAGGTTATTGTGATGTCATGGTTATGGCAGCAGCCGGCCTGCAAAGACTCGAAATGGCCGAATACATTTCTGACCTTTTTGACCCTGAAGTGATGATTCCGGCCTGCAGTCAGGGAGCTATCGCAATTGAAATCAGGGAGAACGATCCTTTTGCAGAAGAAATCATTTCAAAGATCAACGACAAGGAAACGTTAATCGCAACTGATGCAGAACGTACATTCCTAAGAACACTCGAAGGAGGTTGCCAGATACCTGTGGGGAGCTACAGTCGGATTAAAGGAGATCAGTTTCATATAACCGGCTTTATTTCAAGTATTGACGGCACACAATATATCGAAGATTCTGCTGACGGAAATATAAGTCAGGCAATTCAATTATCGGAAAAGCTTGCTAAAGGTTTGTACAACCGTGGCGGACGTGAAATTTTAAACGCAATCCGCGACGAAAACCTATTGCTTTCTCATTCAGAGTTGACCTTAAAAGATAAGGTTATCATTTCAACCAGGGCACTTGATCCGGGAGATTCGTTGCCTGGCCTGCTTAATGCCTGTGGTGCACAATTGCTTTCGCTACCCATGATTGAGGTTGTCCCTTCCCCTCTGGATGCCGATATGATTGAACAACTGAATAAGCTGGAAGCTTTTGATTGGATATTCTTTACAAGCAAAAACGGGGTTTCCAATTTCTTTAAACACCTTATTGATGTAAAGGGAAATAGCGAATTGCCCAAAACTGTTAATATTGCTGTTATCGGCAGCAAAACGGCTTTGGAGCTTGAATATTACGGTTATGCGCCGAACTTCATCGGAGAAGAGAATACTTCTGAAGAATTGCTGAATCAGTTTTATAAAATATATCAACCTGAAAATCAGAGAATATTGCTCTCTTTGGGCAACCTTGCAGACCAGACCCTGTTCAACCGATTGTCGGTCGAAAATAAGGTATCCAGGATAAATGTATATCAAACAGTTAAACCTAAAGATACAGATTCTGCAATCATTGATCTCATCAAAAATGATCAGTACGATCTGATTGTTTTTACAAGCCCGTCAACCTTTCATCATTTCTGTTCCTTTTACGGAATCGATCAGATTGCAAAATTGAAAATGGCAAGTATTGGAACGACAACGTCCAATGCGATCAGAGAAACAGGATTTGAACCCTTATTCACGGCTAAAAAATCGAATGCGGAGGGCTTAAGAGATTCAATTATTGAGTATTATCAATTATAATCAATTTTAAAATATATAGTTATGACATTCCCGGTTACAAGATTAAGAAGATTAAGATACAATGGTGTTTTAAGACAAATGGTTACCGAAACAAAACTATCAGCTGACGATTTTGTGATGCCACTGTTTGTATGCTCAGGAACCAATGTGAGAAATCATATTAATTCAATGCCTGGCAATTACCAGCTTTCAGTTGAACTATTGGTTGAAGAGTGCAAGATGATCTATGCAGCAGGTGTAAAAGCTGTATTATTATTCGGAATTCCAGCTCATAAGGATGAAGACGGAAGCGTCGCCTGCGAGCATAACGGCATCGTACAACAAGCTATCCGTGCCATAAAAGCCGAGTTAAAAGACCTCTATATCATAGCTGATGTATGTAATTGCGAATATACAACCCACGGACATTGCGGAACCATCATCGATGGTGATGTTGACAACGATTCGACCTTAATTACACTGGCAAAACAATCAGTATCCCTTGCAGAAGCAGGAGCCGATATGATCGCCCCAAGCGATATGATGGATGGACGTGTAGGCGTAATCCGGGCACAACTGGATGCGAATGGGTTTAATAAAATCCCAATCATGGCCTATTCTGCGAAATATGCATCCGGATTTTATGGTCCATTCCGAGAAGCTGCTGAAAGTGCTCCTAAATTTGGGAACCGGGCAACTTACCAGATGAATCCTGCAAATTCTAATGAAGCTATCCGCGAAGTTGAACAGGATATTGCTGAAGGTGCAGACATCGTAATGGTGAAACCAGCCCTAAGTTACCTGGATGTGATTTACCGGGTTAAAAATGAATTCAATATGCCTGTTGCAGCTTATAATGTAAGCGGAGAATTCTCGATGCTTAAGGCTGCAGCCGAAAAAGGGTGGATCGACGGACCAAGGGTGATGATGGAAATTTTAACTTCTATCAAACGTGCCGGCGCCGATATTATCATTACCTATCACGCTGTTGAAGCTGCGAATATCCTGAACGGCAAATATTGATCTAATCTTTAAAATCCAAGAGAATGCAATTTACCAAAAGTATAGACGCTTTTAAACGGGCTCAGCAATCAATTCCGGGGGGTGTAAATTCCCCGGTCAGGGCTTTTAAAAGTGTCAACTTAAATCCTGTTTTCATTCAAAAAGCAAAAGGAACTGTCATCACTGATATAGATGGAAATCAATACATTGATTTCCTTGCTTCGTGGGGTCCATTAATTTTTGGTCATGCACATGAAGCTATTCTTGCTGCTATCACCGAAGCTGCTCAGAAAGGAACCAGTTATGGCGCGCCCACAGAATATGAAACGGTAATGGCAGAACTCATTGTAGAAATGGTTCCTTCGATCGAAAAAGTGCGAATGGTTAATTCGGGGACCGAAGCAACCATGAGCGCAGTTCGACTGGCCCGCGGTTTTACGAAAAGGGATGGGTTGGTTAAGTTTGCCGGAAACTATCACGGTCATGGCGACAGTTTTTTAATCCATGCAGGATCGGGAGCCATCACACTTGGTCTACCCGACAGTCCTGGTGTTACATTAGGAACTGCCCATGATACGTTTACTGCGGAATATAATAATCTCGATTCTGTCAGAGCCTTGTTCAGGGAGAAAGGCAAAGAGATAGCTGCAATTATCGTTGAACCAGTTTCGGGTAATATGGGCGTTGTCCCACCTACGAAAGAATTTCTTCAGGGATTAAGAACAATTACCAACGAATACGGCGCACTTCTGATTTTTGATGAAGTAATAACCGGTTTCCGGCTTGCAAAAGGTGGCGCACAGGAATATTTTGATGTAATGCCTGATCTGACCACTTTGGGAAAAATAATCGGAGGAGGTCTTCCTGTAGGTGCCTATGGCGGCCGCAAAGATATTATGGACATGCTTGCTCCTATCGGACCTGTTTATCAGGCTGGTACATTGTCAGGCAATCCGTTGGCGATGGCTGCGGGTATAGCTATGCTGAAGTTGATTAATGGAACGCCTGATTTTTATGCTGAACTGGAAAGAAAAGCTGCAAAGCTGGAAGCAGGCATGAGAAATAATCTCGTATCTACGGGAGTAAAAGGGGTGATTAACCGTGTTGGTTCGATGATGACACTATTCTTTACCAATGAAAACCAGGTTACTTCACTGGCAGAGGCCATGAAATCAGATACCAAAAAGTATGCTGAATATTTTAAAATGTCATTGGAAAGCGGAATCTATATTGCTCCCTCACAATTTGAGAGTTTATTTGTTTCATATGCTCATACCGACAAGGATATTGATGCGATTCTTGATACCAATCTGAAGGCATTAAAGCAACTTCATTAAGAATATATTACGACTTGATTAATTGATTTTTATAAACTGATTACAAATAGAATTTTATATGGCTGGTTCACTATTTTTAAAGACATTGAATGGCGTGAAGACCGAACGTCCACCTGTTTGGTTTATGCGGCAGGCAGGTCGTGTTTTACCCTCATACCTCAAGCTACGTGAACAGTTTAGTTTTAGCGAATTGATGCAATCGCCCCAACTGGCAGCAAAAGTCACTTTACTTCCTGTTGATGATCTTGGTGTAGATGCAGCCATATTATTTTCCGATATCCTTGTTATTCCTGCAGCGTTGGGAATGAAACTCGAATTTACAGATTCAGGTCCAAGATTTGAAAAGGCATTAAAGGACTTAAGCGATCCGTTAAGTATATTGAATCCAGATGCTTCCAAACTGGAATATATTTACAAGGCAATCGACGAAGTACTGCGGATCAAACAATCCGACACCCCTTTAATCGGATTTTGCGGAGCTCCTTTTACGACACTTTGTTACATGGTCCAGGGCTTAAGTTCCAATCATACCTTCCCCGATGCTGTTACGTTGTTATATAAAAACAAGGCATTGGCACATCAGCTTCTAAGCCGGATTACCGATCTATCGATAGAATACGCTACAAATCAGGTCAAACATGGGATTTCAGCATTTCAGATTTTCGAAACGCATGCCGGATTGATTCCATCCGAATTGTATTTCGATATGATTATGCCTTACGTAAGGAAAATTTCCGCAGCTGTAATGAGCGCCGGTTGTCCTGTAATATTCCTGCCAAAGGGTCTGGGAACAGGAATCAAACACATTAAACCCGAAGACACTAATTTCCTAAGCATCGACTGGCAAACACCAATTGAAGAGGCCCGTGAGATGGTTCATCCTGCCATCGGAATTCAGGGAAATCTTGATCCAAGGCTATTGTTGGCAGATCAAGCGACTATTTTGGAAACGCTTAGAAAATATGTTTCATTCGGATCAAAGCATCAGGATTGGATCTTCAACCTAGGACACGGATTTATTGCCGGAATCCCCGTTGAAAATGCGAAGTTGGTTGTTGATTGGATAAAACAAACAGATTGGAAAAGAGATTAAATAAATGAGTGTAAGTGCCTGATTTATTTCATTGAAGTAATTGATCCGATATGATTCTGAAATTTGAAGCTGTAGATGGTTTTCTTCTCATTAAAATGGTTCACACGATCATTAGTGTGGCCTTCCTGATCATTGCAGTTTGGCTTTTCATCCGTTCTGTCCGGGGGATTCGAAAAAATTATCCCTATACCAGGCTGGACAAATTCTTATCCTATGGATTTATCGTCAACCTTTATTTACAACTGATCTTCGGATTGATTCTATTTTCCAATCTCGGGTCAGTTATTGATAATGATTATTCGAGTGCCGAAGGGGCTATAAAAATAGCTTCAAACCGTTTCTGGCCTATTGAGCATATTGTTCTTATGTTGTTTGCTCTTTTTATTGCCAACCTGGGTTTAATATTTTCCAATCAAAGCCAGGTCAGCAAAGAAAAGCACAAGAAGGTTTTAATCTATTATGCCATTGCCATTGGTATGATTGCGATCTCACTTAGTGCCAGTTAACAACAACTTATTTGACAGCTTTTTTACCTTCGGTATTAAAATTAGCTCCGGATACCCCCCCCGAAACAATAAATTTCATGGCCATGGCTGGCGGCATTGAAAGTGGTTTTATACTGGCTGCAGGAACAAAAAAGATCTCGCCGGAAAATGCATAGGAGAATGGGAAATAGACTGCAATTACTTCACTCTCTTCGATTCTGATGGATGTATCCTGAGTTACAAAACCTATTTTCCAGAGATTATTTTCCTTATTGATAAGCACCATCACGGGTCGGTGAAATTTCCTTTCTTTGCCGATAAAAGCTGAAAACAAATCATTGATCGAGGAATAAATCAACTTTAACAATGGGGTTTTTTCAAGAATCCGGTTAATCAATTTTTTAACCGGTCTGGCCAGGATGGTCTCTCCTACCATTCCCAATAAAACAAGAAAAACAAAAATAATGAGGATGCCAAGACCTGGGGTCTTCATTTGAAAGTGCTCAATCAGATAGGTGGATAATAACCCGTCTGTAAACATAAAAATCCGATAGACAATATAAGCTGTAATCCCCAAAGGGGCTATAAGTAAGAGTCCTTGTAAGAAATAAGTAAATATTTTTTTCATTTTTGAGTAATTTGTTTTTTATGGCAAAATAGAACAGATGCGAATCTGAAAATTATTTTCATTTCAGATGGGAATCACTTATTCACGACAGTTCTATCAGAAATTATATTTTAAATTAAAAACCGGGTTAAATCTGCATGACAATAAATCACTTATATACAAATACTTAATAAGCAAAATAGATTCACCTGATCTACTATTTTTTGCTTGTGAAAGATACGAATTTCTTTTGTCATCAAACTTTGGCTGTAAGCTATTGAAAAATTGAGCGATAAACTCAGCGATTTATCTCCGACGAGCATTGATTTGGGAGTCGGGAGCGTTAACCCAGACACATGCATTCCCGTCAATGCGACCTATTTTGATATAATGTGGGGATATCAAGAAAAAAAATGTGGCAATGAGCTAATCAGCTCATTACCACATTATCATTTTAGTAAAGAACCTGTCTCAGGCAATCTTAATCATGGTCAGCAACATTTTAAAAGGGGTTACAGCTTCAACAGCATGAACCTCTCCGGCAGGCAATATGATACAATCGCCATTTTGCATCGCGTTCTTCTTTTCACCAATAGAGAATACGCACTCACCATCGACGATCTGAACCAATGCATCAAAAGGTGCAACATGCGGACTTAACCCCTGTCCTTTGTCAAATGCAAAAAGGGTAACAGTGCCGGACTCCTTTTTGATAATGGTTTTACTGACAACCGAATTATCGGCATAAACGATATGATCTGATAATCTGAATAATACTGAAGTTTCCATTTTGTTTCGAATTTATAGGGTTGGGGACACTTCCGGAACCCTTGGATGAGAATTATTACCAAGTAGAATCTGCATATCTTCATCGACACTTTTTATCCCGCTAATTCCAAAATTCTCTACCAAAACCCTTACAACATTGGGAGAAAGAAAAGCAGGAAGTGTCGGACCGAGATGGATGTTCTTAACCCCCAGCGATAACAATGCCAGCAATACAATTACCGCTTTCTGCTCATACCATGCGATGTTGTAAGCAATTGGTAATTCATTGATATCGCTCAGTTTAAGAACATCTTTTAAAGTTAGCGCGATCACTGCCAACGAATAGGAGTCGTTGCACTGACCTGCATCAAGCACACGCGGAATGCCATTAATGTCGCCAAGCGGAAGTTTATTGTAACGATACTTAGCACATCCTGCCGTAAGAATCACCGTATCTTTGGGTAAAGATTCAGCAAACTGGGTATAATAATCGCGATCCTTCATGCGTCCATCACAACCGGCCATTACGAAGAACTTACGAATGGTGCCTGTTTGTACAGCCTCCACAATCTTATCGGCCAGTTGAAGAACCTGGTTATGAGCAAATCCGCCAACGATGGAGCCAGTTTCGATTTCAACGGGTGGCGCACATTTTTTGGCATGTTCGATGATGACCGAGAAATCTTTCGGCTGTCCTTTTTTTCGATCTGCAATATGGGTATTTCCCTCAAAGCCAGATAATCCGGTCGTATATATTCTTTCCTTATACGACGTCTTTGGTGGCACGATGCAGTTGGTAGTAAAGAGTACAGGTCCATTAAAACTTTCGAATTCAGAGACTTGCTTCCACCATGCATTTCCGTAATTACCCACAAGATGTTTGTATTTTTTAAAAGAAGGGTAATAATGGGCAGGTAACATTTCGCTGTGAGTATAAACATCTACACCTGTTCCCTCTGTCTGAGCCAATAGCTCTTCCATATCTTTAAGATCATGACCACTGATCAAAATTCCGGGGTTCTTCCCCACCCCGATATTTACTTTGCTGATTTCCGGATTTCCGTAGCTGGTGGTATTGGCCTTATCGAGCAAAGCCATCACTTCAACACCATATTTTCCAGTTTCAAGCGTCAACGCCACTAACTCTTCAATGCTTAGTTTATCATTGGTCGTTGCGACTAAAGCCCGCTGCATGAACGCAAAAACTGAATGATTATTAAATCCCAGGTTAAAAGCATGTTCAGCATAGGCTGCCATCCCCTTTAGTCCGTAAATGATCAACTCGCGGAGCGATCTTACATCAGGATTTACGGTTGAAAGAACCCCGATCTGAGTTGCCTTTTCATAAAACTCTTCAACTGTTTCAGCTTTCCAGCTTGCTGATTCATGCAACTTTTCTTCTATTTTACCACCTTCGGCTTCAAACCGGTTTCTGATCGCACGGCGAAGTGCAAGGCCTTCGCGAATTTTCTCTTCTATTTTAACCTTATCAAAATTGGCATTGGTAATGGTCATAAAAAGCGCATCGAATACAAATCGATTCGCATCTTCCCACTCAACGGCGATTTCGCGTGCGGCTGTTGTATAAACTGAGATCCCCTTGGTGATCCAAACCAATAAATCCTGAAGGTTTGAAACCTGATCATCTTTTCCGCATACTCCTTTGACCGTACATCCGGTCCCTTTTGCCGCTTCCTGGCATTGAAAACAAAACATCTCCATCTGAAAATTCTTAATTAATATTTAAATATTTAATCGTTGTTGTTACTTTTAGGGATAAAGCCCCTGACTATTAGATTCTGCCCATTGCAAATAAACCATTGCTTACAACGGCTGATTGTCACATTAGCTTCAGATCCACTCTTCGCTTAGAATCTCGCCCCTGATACTAACCGTGACGCATTTGACAGGAACCTTTCGAGCTGAACGATCGATAGCCATTTCAACTAATTGCAGTAACCCGCCGCAACATGGAACTTCCATGATCAAAACAGTGATTGTATTCACCTTTGCATTATCAATCAGCGAAATAAACTTTTGTAAATAGGTCTCTTTTCCCTGATCGAGTTTGGGACATGCAATGACCAGGGTTTTATTTTTCAGCCAGTTTTGATGAAAATCTCCCAAGGTAAAGGCACTACAGTCTGAAGCCACCAACAGGTCCGAACCCGTAAAATGTGAAGCAACCGGATTGATTAAATGCAATTGGACCGGCCATTGGCGCAATTGGGATTGCAACGATCCATTGCTTTGATGATCAGCCATTTTTATTTCAGCGGGATCGAAAATCACTGTTTTTGATCCCGGACATCCGCCATTACATCCTGCCTCTGCATTTGTATTAACTTGCTGATGAACAGCCTTCTTTACATCGTCAACCATAAAATTAAGTTTTGATTCGTTAGCCATCAACCAGGCCACACCTTGTTTCAAAAACACGGTTTCGCCGTGTTCGCGTAAATGTTTTAAGTGGGCAACAACCGTATTAAAGCCTTTTGTCACCATGATTTCCATCACTTTAGGCTCATCATAAGGCCCAGCTTCGCGACTTTCGATCGTAATGGCACCTTCAGGACAATGACCAACACATGCACCAAGACCATCGCACATTAAATCGCTAACTAAACGAACCTTACCATCGATTATCTGAAGTGCTCCTTCGTGGCAATTTGGTATGCAAACCCCGCATCCGGTACATTTGTCATCATCAATTTTAATAATGTCTCGCTTCATATTTACATTTTTAAAATAAACTTACTATTTGAGAACCGGGTGATCAAAGCCCGACCCTTTCTTTCGGTTGCAAAAATAAGTTGCTCAATCTACCTAAAGTGTAACATGTGTGACACTCTTGTTATATTTGCAAAAAAAATGTTTGAAGCATTAAAAGATTCACCCTTATTCAAAGGATTAGAAATAGCAGATATTGATTTGTTGATTAATAATACATTACATCAAATTAAACAATTTTCGAATAAAGAAGTTCTGGCTTATTCAGGCGAAAAAGTTGAAAAAGCAATGATCCTGCTCGAAGGAAAACTCCATGGAGAGATGGTTGATTTTGCAGGAAACAGTCTTAAAATAGAGGAAATGGACCCTCCACAAATGGTGGCTGCAGCCTTTCTTTATGGTCCGCAAAGTGTTTTCCCGGTAAATTTATCAGCCATAGCTGATGGCAAGATGCTGATTATCTATAAGAAAGATTTTACTCAACTATTGTCCGACGATCAGCGTGTACTAAATAACTATCTGAATATCGTATCTGGAAAGGCTCAGTTTCTCTCGCGAAAAATAACTTTCCTTAGTTTTAAAACAATCAAAGAGAAGATCGCCTATTATTTACTTCAAAATTTGAGATCAGGGTCTCAGATGGTTACAATGACACAAAGTCAAAAGGGATTAGCCGAAATGTTGGGTGTTGCACGCCCATCCCTTGCCCGGACAATCAGCGAAATGGAAGCAGATCAACTTATTCGTTGGGAGAGGAATCAGGTTGAAATAATCAACCTAAAATTACTACAGATAATACTGGGTCGTTAAAGATGGAAAATATTAATTGTCAGGATACTATTGAAAGAATGAACCGTTGGGGAAAAGAACGGAAACCCTTTATTTTCATCTTCGATTACGAATTAAAGAATCCGGTGGCTATGCCGTTGGAAAAAGCAGCTGAAAACGGGATCTATTTCACATTTGACAACTTAAACAACATTGATTTTAAGTCAGTTGAAAAACCAAAATTTACATTCAGAAAGTTTCCCGTAAGTTATCCGGTTTTTAAAAAGTCGTTTGATCAAGTTGTATCCGAAATTCAATTAGGCAACTCTTTTCTTACGAACCTTACTTTCCCGACCCGAATTGAAACCGATCTTACGCTACCGCAAATCTTTCAGCGAAGCGAAGCCCCATATAAATTACTGTATAATAACCAATTCGTCGTTTTTTCACCCGAGCTTTTTGTGACCATGAGTGAAGGGATGATTGCTTCCTTTCCAATGAAAGGAACCATTGATGCCTCTATTCCTGATGCTGCAACAATGATTTTGACTGACCCTAAAGAAACGGCTGAACATCATACGATTGTGGATCTGATCAGGAATGATCTTTCGATGGTTGCCACAAATGTGAAAGTCAAAAAGTTCAGGTATCTGAATGAGGTCAGGACGCATGATCAAACTTTGCTCCAGGTAAGTTCCGAAGTAACCGGAAAACTTCCGGAGAATTATCAAGCGCATTTCGGTGATATCATCCTAAAACTACTTCCAGCCGGATCAATTTGTGGTGCGCCAAAAAAACGGACACTTGAAATCATCCATCAAGCTGAAATTTACGAACGGGGATACTACGCTGGCGTTTTTGGTATTTTTGATGGAAAAGATTTAAAATCGGCCGTAATGATTCGATTCATCGAAAAGATTAATGACGAATACCTATTTAAAAGTGGTGGAGGGATCACATCGCAGAGTGATGCGGAAAAAGAGTACCAGGAATTAATCGACAAAGTTTATGTGCCTATTTATTGAAACGATATGTTATGAACATGGTCAATTACAGTTGATTGACCTGCATAATTCGCGCTGTAACCGAACACGAAACCACTTTTTCGGAGCAGGAACTGACCTTCATCTTGAGTTATTTCTCTCGGTTCCGACTCATCTACTGGATAAAACTGTAAAATGCAGGGTGACCTATGGAAGGGAAATTGTAAGTATCGAATTTGAACCGTATCAAATAAAGCCCGTCCGATCGCTTCAATTAGTCCAAGACAATACAATCGATTATGCTTTCAAATTTGCGGACCGGTCAATACTTAGCCAGTTATATCAATTGCGAGGCCAAGCTGATGATATACTGATTATTAAAGATGGATTTATTACGGATACCTCTTATGCGAATATAATTTTAAGAAAATATGGAGCTTGGTATTCGCCGCAAAATCCGCTGCTAAAGGGGATAAGACTAGAAAGTTATCTCCGCGAAAATAGGGTAACTCCTGCCCTTCTTCGCCCCGATGATCTTTCTCATTTTTCGGAAGCCCGGATCATTAATGCAATGATTTCGATAGAGAATTCTCCGGTTATTCCTATTGAAAAAATAATTTAGATTGTTTCAAAATTGAATCAAAATGTTCATTCCATGATCCCATTTGAAAACATTCGCATTTTCATTCTGTTTGTTTAGAAACATATTGAGTTTTAAAATGAACTATTGCAACCATTTTGATGAATTATTCATCTTGAGCTTAAGAAAAGATTTTTTAATCTCTTTTTTGTTCATTAATAAGATCTTACATTAATCATCAATTTAAAATTTTAATAAATTTTAGTATATGAAAGGAAAAAAGACGCTTCGGATCTCTATAATGCTGGTGCTTGCTGCATCAGTTTTAGTGCTGGTTCAGACCCAATGCAGGCATGATGATCTCAATTCTGCCATATTTGCCAAAGTCTGTTACCAGACTGAGATTGGTCCGATATTTTTAAGAAGTTGTGGAACAACTGGTTGCCATGATGCACAGAGAGGGAAAGGTGGATATACTTTTACAGATTATACATCTGTAATGAAAGCGATTACTCCGTTCAATGCTCAAAAAAGCACCGCTTATAAAGCAATTACTGGAAAAGGATTTATACAGTTGATGCCTCCGGCCGGAGCTTTATCGGAAAATGAAAGAATCCTTATCAGGGTATGGATTGACCAGGGAGCAGTTAACGATCCCACCTGTGTTCCTGCCGTGGTAGGCGGTACTCCCCCGACCACAAAGAGCGCTGAAAAAGTTTGCTTTCAGAGAGATTTATTACCTGTTTTAGTCTCATCATGCGGAATTGTTGGTTGTCATGATGTGGCAACACATAAGGAGGGGTATAACATTACAAGCTATGCATCAGTGATGAGCAATCTTGTGAAGGCAGGATCACCTTCAACGAGCAGACTTTATACTTCTATTACCCAAAGCGCTTCATCAGAGAATTTCATGCCTCCAAAACCGTACACAGGTTTATCGCAGGCAGTAAAGGATAGTATTTTCAACTGGATCAAAAACGGAGCACTTAACGATGTATGTTCTTCTTTGTGTGATACAACAGGTGTCATTACATATCAGAATCAGATTGCTTCATTAATATCGAAAAACTGCATTTCATGTCACAGCGGTTCAGGTGCTTCGAAAGGGATTTTACTTGATACTTATACTGCAGTAAAGGCACAACTTGATAATGGGAAACTACTTGCTGCGGTCAAAGGTACCTCTATACAAATGCCTCCCAGTTACAGCATTACAAGTTGTGAATTACGTGAAATTGAACTTTGGAAAGCGAATGGTGCAATACAGAATTAACTCAAAAATATGAAGAAATTAGTTTTACCACTTGTGTTATTTATCCTGTCAGGTTGCTATTACGACAGCGAGGAAGCCTTATTTGGCAAGCCAGGAACAGGAGCATGCGACACCTCAGTAACAAAATTTAGTACTCAGGTTAAACCAATCCTTAGTTCCTATTGTTTAACATGTCATTCGAACGCTAATGCTGCTGGTAGCGGCGCAGGAATTAAGCTTGAAAATTATGCGGATGTTAAAATCTACGTCGATAATGGGAAGCTGGTTGGATCGATAGAACATACTTCAAGTTTTCCAATGCCCAAGGGAGGAGGAACTCTTAGTGTCTGTGATATCTCGATTATTAATGCATGGATTACTAAAGGTGCCTTAAATGATTAAAACTATGAAAAACAACTTGTTGACTTCAGTGCTTATTTTGGGGATGATTGTATTCTATTCAATTCCGGCTAAAAGTCAGGATTTGGATGCTTTGCTCGAAAAGGAGACAAAACCTGAGACCACTTATGCGACAGCAATCTTCAAATCGACGAGAATTGTAAACGGTCACTCAGTCCAGCAAATGAAAAAGAAGCAACTCGAATTCAGGGTCTCGCACCGTTTTGGACAATTGAATACCGGATCTTACAATTTTTGGGGGCTAGATCAGGGTACAATTCATTTAGGCCTGGAATATGGTTTAACCGATTGGCTGGAATTTGGAATTGGTCGCAGTACTTACGAAAAAACAGTTGATGCATTTGGTAAAGTGTCGATTCTAAAACAAAGTAGTGGAGTAAAAAATATGCCTGTTCAGCTATCCTATATGGCAAGTACAGAGGTTATCGGTTTAAACACCAATCCCGCAATGCAACAGAATTTTACTTCGCGCATGTCCTTTATTAATCAAATTCTGATCGCACGAAAGTTCAATGAGAGTTTATCTTTGCAATTGACACCAACTTATATTCACCGAAATCTTGTACCCACCGAAGTGGAAAGAAATGACCTTTTCGCCATGGGCATTGGAGGCCGTTATAAGTTGACAAAACGCGTTTCTTTCAATGTTGAGTATTACTATGTCTATCGGGCCAATTCAAGCTCACTTCCGGTCACCTATTACAACCCATTATCCGTTGGTATTGACATCGAAACAGGAGGTCATGTGTTCCAGATCATGCTGACAAATTCGGTGGCTATGCGTGAAGGTGGTTTTATCGGCAAAACAACAGGAAGCTGGACAGATGCCGGAATTCATCTTGGATTCAATATTTCGAGGGTTTTTTCATTTAATAAAGACTAATATTTCTGATTATGAATAAGTTAATACTATTTTTGGCGTTGGGCCTGGTTTTCTTTAATGCCGGAGCACAAAACCGCTTCTTTACGAAAGATGCAAAAATTAACTTCAACTCTTCTACCCCACTTGAGGATATTATTGCAGAAACAAATCAGGCTACAACGTTTATCGACATTGATAAAAATGAAGTTGCCTTTTCTGTCCTGACAACTTCATTTAAATTCCGCAGGGCCTTAATGGAAGAACACTTCAACGAAAATTACATGGAGTCGGCCAAATTTCCAAAAGCTAAGTTTACAGGGAAAATTGTTTCTCCAATCGACTGGAAAAGTGAAAAACCTGTCATAGTTGATGTCAAAGGTGAACTAAGTATGCATGGAGCAACGAAAGCGGTGACTTTTAAGGCGACGATTACACCCGGAAAGACCAAAGTTATTGCGACTGCTGAATTAAAAGTTACTCCCGAAGATTTCAAGATCTCAATTCCATCGGCAGTGAGAGATAAAATTGCCAAAGAAGTGACCATTAAGAT
>JANYLE010000323.1 GCA_025363795.1 Mariniphaga sp.
CGATGAGGTTTTTCTATCGTCCGCCGGCAAAGAAGTGCTTGCAGTCGTGCAGTTAGACGATCAGACTATTGGAAATGGCTAGTTGGCATATTGTTTTTCCGTGATGATGTATCCCGTGAGATCAGCACCTGTGCCACTCGCCGCAAGACAACCATCCTGAACCGTCCATCCGGTGATTCCTGGTGAATTGTAATTCTTCCAGCCATTGAGGCTTTGTCCGTCGAACAGCAATTTCCAACCGTCCTGTTTTTCCTGATCGTTTAATACGTTTTGCTTCTCTGCGCAGCTGAACAAAGTCACTGCAACCAAAAGCACCAAGGCAAATAATGTTAATTGTCTCTTCATAATTCATTAAATATTAGTTGAGTATTCTGATAAACGGTTATAAAAGCAATGGAACTCCGGACAGGCCACATCCTGATAATGAAGGTCGCAACACGGCAAAGCCGGGCGAACTAACTGATCGGATTTTAAATCACAACGTCACAAAGTTCCATGCAAACATAATGGCATGCAATATATTCATTAATTTTTTAAGAATGAATGAAACTGCCAATTTTAGCGGCGCTGTCGTTATCCAGAAATAAGATCGCATCGGGATGAGTTCGCAAAGCTGTGGATGGATAAGTTGCCGTTATCATTTCATTGAGCGTGTGAAAAACAGCCTGCGATTTATGCTCACCCGGAACGACACAAAATATCCATTCCGGCCTAAGAAGGCTGGGAACAGTAAGTGTCAGTGCATGCGTAGGGACCTGGTCGAATGAGGCAAAACAGCCATCGTTTACCTGCTGTTGGCGACATTGAAAATCAAGATCGACAACCTTCACAGCTTTGGGATCGTTCAGGTCGGCGACATGTGGGTCGTTGAATGCGATATGCGAATTTTCGCCAATACCCATACAGGTAATATCCGGCTTGTAAGCATCCAGTAAATCGGCATAACGTTTGCATTCCTGCTCCAGATCAGCAGCATTTCCGTTCAGGTAATGGACGGCTTTGAATGGAACCTTGCCGAAGATGCTTCTTTTTAGAAAATTGCCAAATCCCTGCGGGGCATCCGCAGGTAAGCCAACATATTCATCCATATGAAAGGCAACAATGCGGTGCCAGTCGATATCCTGCTGTGCGGATAAAGCAGCAAGGAACTCATTTTGAGAAGGCGCTGCGGCAAAAATCATACTAATCGTATCGTGTGTTGCCAACAATTCCCTGATCTTTTTAGCGGTAAGATCAGCGGCATCGGTTCCCATCGCAACGCGGGTTTCGTAAATCCGGACCGAAAGCTGGTCCTTTTTAAATTTCTTAATCATTAGAAGTAGTTTTAAAGCTTGCTATTTATAATCCGGCCATTTATAATTGTCGCCTGAATCAAGATCTGATCGTTAAAAATAACGACATCCGCATCTTTTCCTTCCGTAAGCGTTCCCTTCCTTTGGCTTATCCTGCAAATCTGGGCGGGTGTTGAGGTGATCATCTGAACCGCATGTAAGAGCGGCACACCGGCCAGCTGAATCATATTCCGGACTAACAGGTCGGTGGTGGCAACACTACCCGCAAAAGCACTTCTGTCGGGAAGCTTGGCAACCCCGTCTTCAACAATTACTTTCAACCCATCCTTCAGACTTCCAAGTATACTTTCTCCGGGAACCATTCCGGCAGCACGCATAGAATCGGTAATAAGTGCAATACGAGTGGGACCTTTTTGCTTGTAAATCAGTTGCAAAAGACTGGCAGGAAGATGAATGCCATCAGCAATAATTTCGACAGTCAGCTGGTCAAACAAAAAGGCGCTTTCAATGATTCCGGCATAACGGAAGGCATTCCGGCGCATCACCCCCGACATCGCGGAGTAAAGATGTGTGACGTGTGTAAACCCATTCTCAAGCGCTTCAGCCACTTCTTCTGAAGTTGCATCGGAATGGGCAATCGATGGAAGGATGTTTCGTCGGGCAATAAAGCGTCCAAATTCACCGGCTCCCGCCAGCTCAGGTGCTGCGCTCCATCGGATAATGTCCTCCGAATGACTAAGAATCGCCTCATATTCTTTCTTTTGGGGTAAGCGAATATATCTTGGATCCTGCGCCCCAGCCTGGTTTATTGAGAAATAGGGACCTTCGAGGTGAAGTCCCAAAAACTGCGAACCTTCAGTATTTTCTTTTTTAGCCTGACGATAAACCGAAAAGGTTTCCAGCAATTCATCAGTTTCAGTAGTAAGCGTTGTTGGAACCAATGATGTTGTTCCATGCAAAGCGTGCATTTTTGCGGCTCCCAGAAAAGCCTCAACAGTTCCGTCCATGAAATCGTGTCCTCCGCCGCCATGGGTGTGCATGTCGATAAAACCCGGAGAAACATAGTTGTTTTGAGCGTCAATCAGATGGGCTCCGGGGAAATCAATGTTTCCCTGACCAACGGCTGCTATCAAACCATCCTCAATTAATACCGTTCCATTTTCGATGATCCGGAAAGGTGTTACGACCCGGCCATTGACTATTTTTATTCGCTCCATAATTGATCGTTATAATTTAGACGGATACTGGTTATGCATTGGCTATACAGGAATTACCTCTTCCCATTTTTCGTTTGCCGAAGACCTTTCCAATGCTTCAAGAATGGCAACTTCATTCAGAATACTCTCGTGACTACGTGGCTCCTTCCCCGTTCTGAACATCTCAACAATGTCGACATAAATCTTCTCCGGATCTCCCTCTTTCACGCGCGATTTCAACTCAACCAACCCATTTTTCGTTTCCACGAAGGTTTCCCATCCATAGGAGACGTTTTTAAAGATCAGTGTGGCATAAAGGCCGCTTTTGAATATCAGGCCGGCACTCCCTTTCTTCCCGTCCCTGGTAATCTTAACCCGTTGAATATCTTCTCCGAACATGAACATCAACGGCTGAAGAAGATGTACGCCATAGAAAAACACCCCACCGTATTCCGAATCCAGATCAACCGGGCCGTAACGCACCACATGGTTTACCTCGCCCAACGTTTCCAGCTGCTTTTTGATGTCATACGTTCCATAGCTTTGAGCGATTGAACTGAAAGAGGTTACCGGAGTTCCTGCTTCACGGGCCATCGCAAGAAACTTTTTCCCTTCCGCAACCCTATAGCAAAAAGGCTTATCGATAAAGGTTGGGATACCTGCCTTTACAAAAGGGGCAGCTGCCTCAAGATGGTACCTGGCATGACGGTGATCAACGATCAATGCATCAATCTTTCCGAGCATCTCTTTCGGGTCTTTTACAATGATTGGTATCTTCCCGGCTTCAGCCGCTTTGCGCGCGAATTCATCGGTTTCGCCCCAAAGGTGCGTAACTTCAACTCCAGGAAATTTCTTATCGATGTTAAACATCTTGCCAAAACCAACGGTATGGGAATTTTCGGCGCCGATAATACCGATCCGGACAGGTTTCAGTTGATCGTCCGGAACTGCACCAATGCCGGAAGCAAAGGAGGCAGAAATGGTTAAAGTTGAGGCAGCGGCCCCGACTGTTTTTATGAAAAATCTTCTCGAACTCATCTGTTTTATCGTATTATACCATTATTCCAAACCTATAATTTCATTTCCCATCCCTTTTCATAAGAACGTGACCAATACTTCATCGCCTCTTTGTCATTCATGATACGACCGGTTTGCGGATCAATTTCCAGCGAGTGACCTATCCGTTGCGCAATATTTCCCAGTTGCATCAGCAAGGTACTTTTGTGGCCTGAATGAATATCTGAATGAAGTGTTCCCTTGTTATAGATGCTGTCGAAGAAATTCTGAACATGAATGCCGTCGAGACCACCGGAAGGATTGGCCAGGTTCCGCGCATCCGTTGCCTGACCTGGTTTGACTTCCTTGATGATGGCATTGTTCAGATCATAGATCGTATAACTGTTCCCTCCGTCCATGAGCATCGAACCTTTTTCACCGTAGAACATCACCCCCACCGAACTTCCTTCGATATAGCGGCCATTGCAACTGCGGCCTTCCCATGTCATCGAAAGATTCTCTTTAAAATCCAGGTTAATCACCTGCGTATCCGGCGTCTCCCAATCATCTTTGTAGCGGAAACGGCCACCGCTGGAGCTTACCTTAACGGGATAATCAACGCCCATCCCCCAGCGCAAAAGGTCGATCATGTGCGTTCCATTATTGAGAGCTTCCCCTGTTCCCCAGTGCCAGTTCCAATGCCAATTGTAATGCACAATATTATCTTTGAACGCTTTGCGTGGTGCTGGCCCCTGCCATAGGTTCCAGTCGAGCCATTCAGGTACAGCCACCTCTTTTCCGATACCAATCGGACCCCGGTTATTGGTATACCACCCTTTTCCGAAATAGACACGACCGATTGCTCCTTCCTTCAGTTCCTGGATTCCAAGGATGATATTCGGGTAGGAACGACGCTGGTTACCCATTTGAATGACCTTTCCATAACGGGAAGATGCTTTAACCAGCAGCTCACCTTCGTTCGGATTATGGCTGCATGGCTTTTCAATGTAAACGTGTTTGCCGGCCTGAATAGCCAAAAGTGCTGCGGGCGCGTGCCAGTGATCTGGCGCCGCGATCACCATTGCATCAATGTCATTACTCTGCAATGATTCCCTAAAATCTTTAAATCCTTTCGTCTGAATCTTCTGCAGTCCGTCCAGCATTTTCCGGCATTTGTCGGAAGCGCGACTGTCCACATCACACACATGAACCACATCACAGTTGGTTTGTTCAGCAAAAGTCTGGGCCAAAGCACTCCCGCGCGAGTTAACACCCATCATCGAAACGCGGATTTTCTCATTCGAGCCCATGATCCGGTTATAACTGGTTGCTGAGAATCCGGGCAAAATGCCACCGGCAACTGCCATTGTTGATCCAATCGCCGTCCGTTTGAGAAAGTCTCTTCTTGAATTGTCCATATCGGTTGATTTGGTTTTTTATGTATTCAATGCATCGTTCTACTGATACTGTTAGTTTTTTTGGCAAATCAAATTTACAACTTAGCAGCGAAACCTTCAGAAAGAATCCCTTTTTTATTTTATTTAACCGTACTTTAGTTTCAAACCCTTTCCGGCAACGGAATATTGTCAGACAAATTAGTTGTTTATCACATTAAAATTATAAAAAGCGTTATTGATATTTGGTAATTCATTTTCGTTTTGATAATTTTATGGTCGTAATTAATATTCGATTTACAACTTCCTAACCGCCGACCTATGAGATTCAAGCTTAACCTATCCCTGATCAACAGGAAACAAAATATTTTACCCGTCAATTATCAGTACGAATTAAGCGCCTGGATTTACAAAGTGATCAATCAAAGCGACCCCTTGTTCGCAGAATGGTTGCATAATAAAGGATTCTCGGACGATAAAAAGCAGTTCAAGCTCTTCACTTTTTCCAACCTGAATGTCCGGCACCGCGAGATTACGGGCGACCGGCTCCTCATTAAATCGGATCCTGTCGAACTGATTATTTCCACCCTTCCCGAGGAGACGATGCAGCATTTCGTGAGTGGCGTTTTTCGTGACCGCAAATTCACATTGGGAGACAAGATTTCAAATGTCGCTTTTAGAATTGATTCAGTGGAGGTGTTACCCGCCCCGGATTTCACCAACGAAATGACTTTCCGTTCACTCTCTCCAGTTTTTGTCTCGAGTAAGGTTGAAGGCCGACGTTATGCCCAATATCTTTCGCCCAACGACGAGGGGTATCTCCCGCTCATTGTAAATAATCTGAAAGAGAAACTCAGGATATTCACAGGTTTGGATTATCAGCCTGATGATCAGGAAACCAGTCTGGAAATTCTTAGCCCGCCCAAACAAAAAGGGATTGCCATCAAAGTTGATACACCGCAAGCCTCCAAACTGGTCGGATATCACTACAATTTCAAAATCAAAGCCGACATTGCGTTGCTCCGGATGGGGTACTATTGCGGCTTTGGGGAGAAAAACAGTTTGGGTTTCGGCTGCTGTGAAAACCTGTAAACTACAGATTTAAAAACCTTCGAGGTTTTAAGAAATACTTTAATCGCATCTGATTCATTAACGATTGCCTTATCGCACCCCCGGGGAATTTTTAATTAATAATTTTATGTGATGAGTATTCAATTTAGTGTTATTCAGAGAGGTGAACCTGGCGTCGTAGGTGGCGGCGCGAAGAAGTATTATGCAGCAAGCCAGTCAAGTGGTGAACTTACCCTTGCGGGATTGAGCAAACGCATCGAGCAGATGTGCACGGTGAATGGCGCCGACATTCGCGCGGTAGTTTACGCGATGGTTGAAGTCATGAAACTTGAAATGGCTGACGGGAAAATTGTACGATTGGGCGAATTGGGCAGTTTACGCGTTAACATCAGTAGTGAAGGTGTGGAAAATGAAGAAGATGTCAAGGCGGGTATTATCCGGAATGCCAAAGTCATCTTCACACCCGGTAAAGACCTGAAAACCATGCTTGAGACGCTGACTTACGAAAAAATAGCAAAGTAAAAAGCTGGTCTTCAACTTGCCTAAGTAATGAAAAGCCGTAACGATGCGCAACAGTTTTAAATTTGTTGCGCATCGTTTGCTAATTTCTTCCGCAACAGATTTATTTTGTTGCGGAAGAAAAAAAATTTGTTCCGCATCGTTTTGAAGACGTTTAAACGTTGGACGATCTTTTAAACCTCGAAGGTTTAAAAACCTTCGAGGTTTAAAATCCCGATAAAAACCCAATAATAAATTAGTATGCAACACCTTGAACCCATTCTTTGCGGCAGAACTTACCATATTTACAACTGCGGTATCAACGGTTGTGATCTTTTCAGGGAAAATCAGAACTATGAATATTTCATGAACTTGTACAATAAACACATTTCGCCTGTGGCCGATACTTACGCGTGGGTGCTGATGAAGAATCATTTTCATTTGTTGGTTCGGATTAAGGAGGAGGAGTTTATTAAAAACCTCGAAGGTTTTGAAAACCGTCGAGGTTTAAAACTACACCAACCCTTTTCCAACCTTTTTAATGCATATACCAAAGCATTTAATAAACGATTCGGACGTTCGGGCAGTCTTTTTGAGAACCGTTTTCACCGTAAACTGGTTTCCGACATTGAATACTTCAAACGTTTAGTCGTTTACATTCATAACAATCCCGTTCATCATGGCTTTACAAAATTCGCGATGGACTATCCCTGGAGTTCATACCTGACGTGCATCTCAATCAAACCAACGCATTTGCAGCGCGATTCTGTTATAGGATGGTTCGACAGTGAGGCAAATTTCAAAACGGTCCACGACAATGCGAGTGATGTCATCGATCTGGAACAGCGGCTGGGTTTGTAACAATCGGAGCCCAGCAGTTAAAGTGAAAAGATTCTCGTTTACAAGAAATCATTATTTTTTGCTGTTATCAAATGCATCTAATCGCATCCTATTAGAATTGATACCATTTCACAGTCAAATGCCACTCCTTTAATTCCACAACTCCTAAAATGAAGCGACAAAACCAGGGTCGCAAAAGGATAACCGGATTGTCTAAAAACTTCAGTTTAATATCAAACATGTTCTATAACATTTACCTGATTGTTGGAAATTTTACTTTAATGGAGTTATTTTGCTTAATCGATTAAGCGGAGTAAACAGACAGGAAAAATGTCAACATTCCGGTAACCAAATCATATCAATGAGCGCCAGGGTCAGGATAAAAGATATAGCAGAAAAAGTAGGTGTCTCAACGGCACTTGTATCTTACGTCATGAATGGCAAAGAGAAGGAGAAGCGTGTCGGTCAGGATATTGTAAAGAAAATCAGGGAAGCCGCCGGAGAATTAAATTACCAGCCCAACCGGATTGCCCAGAGCCTCAGAACAGGATCGACCAAGACAATCGGATTAATCGTCGCGGATATTGCGATCCCCTTTTTCGGGCAGCTGGCCCGCGTGATCGAAGATGAAGCCTCCAAGAACGGGTTCACTGTAATTATCGGGAGTTCGGACGAAGATGCCATCAAACAAGGATCGCTCATCGATACATTCAGTTACAGGCAGGTGGACGGTCTCATCATTGTGCCGTCAGACGGAACTGCTGACCAGATTGCTGCCCTTGTCAAGCAAGGGATGCCGCTCGTATTAATGGACCGGTATTTCCCTGAACTGGAGACCTGCCATGTTTGCCTTGACAATTACAAGGCATCGTACGAAGCGGTTAATCATCTCATTTCGCAGGGATATCAACAGATCACAATGATTGCTTACCGGTCGGGGATGATCCATATGCACGAACGGATCAGGGGATACCGGGAGGCAATGGCGGCAGCAAACTTTGCCAACTATATCAAGGTACTGGAAGTACCGTATAGTTTTTCGAGAACAGAAACTGAAAATTCAATTGAGAAATGTATAAATGGCAATAAAGAAATTGATGCGTTGCTTTTCGCGACGAACTCGCTTACAACTGCAGGGTTGAATTACATCAACAAGATGGGAATTAAGGTTCCCGACGAGATCGGAATTGTCGGGTACGACGGGAATGAAGCTTTCGATTTCTTTTATGCCCCGATCACCATTGTCGAGCAGCCGCTGAACGAGATAGGCACCAAATCGGTGAACACCTTAATCAGTCTGATGAATGACCCGGATAAAATTGTCAGGTTTGATCTGAGTCATTCCCTAAATATTAGAAAATCGAGTCGCTGATTTCCATAAAAATATATTGCCGAAAGATCTAATCAATATTGCACCATTGCATAAAAGCTTTTGAAAATTAATAAAAAATAAAAATTACTTAATAATTAAATTAACACCATTGTAATGAAAAACAGACTGATAGGAAGATTACCCAAAGTGGGGATTCGTCCGGTAATCGACGGAAGAGAAAAAGGAGTGAGAGAATCACTCGAAGAACAGACGATGAACATGGCAAAAGCCGCAGCTGCTTTAATCGAAGCCAACCTTCGCTTTCCGGATGGATCGAAAGTAGAATGCGTGATTGCCGATACGACTATTGGTGGTGTGGCCGACGCAGCAGCGTGCGCTGATAAATTCGAACGTGAAGGTGTTTCCGTTTCATTAACTGTTACACCTTGCTGGTGCTACGGGACCGAAGTGATGGATAGCAATCCGCTTCTCCCGAAAGCAGTCTGGGGTTTTAACGGAACTGAGCGTCCCGGCGCAGTTTACCTCGCAGCAGCATTGGCAGGCTATGCTCAAAAAGGGCTTCCCGCTTTTGGAATTTATGGCCGCGATGTACAGGATGGCGGTGACAAGACGATTCCGGAAGATGTTAAAACCAAAATTCTTCGGTTTACCAATGCCGCATTAGCCTCGGCACTCATGAAAAATAAATCCTATCTTTCTATTGGTTACACCTCTATGGGAATTGCCGGATCGATGGTCGATCCCGATTTCTTTCAGGAATACCTCGGCATGCGGACCGAATTTGTCGATTCGATCGAAATCAAACGTCGTATTGATCTTGATATCTTTGATCACGAGGAATACGAAAAAGCATTAGCCTGGGCAAAGAAGAATTGTAAAGAAGGTAAAGATTGCAATGCGCCTGACAAACAATCAGATCGTGCCCGCAAGGACTGGGAATGGGAGATTGTGGTAAAAATGACCTTGATCTGTCGTGACTTGATGATTGGAAATCCGAAACTAAAAGCGTTGGGATTCGGGGAAGAATCAAAAGGGCATAATGCCATTGCTGCCGGATTCCAGGGACAGCGCCAATGGACGGATTACTATCCAAATGCAGACTTTACCGAAGCAATACTCAATTCTTCGTTTGACTGGGATGGAATACGGGAAGCATTTGTA
>JANYLE010000331.1 GCA_025363795.1 Mariniphaga sp.
TTTTCCCAACCTTTAACAAAATGGTTGAAATCCCGGCTTCGGCTTTCCGCGGATTATCGCCAATGAGTTCGGCATCACCTTCCACCGTAAAAGTAACAGCACGTATATCATCAGAAATAACAGTACCCTCTGCATCAGTGATGGAGGCATAAACGAAAACCGCATCATTTTTGGAGGACTGTAGTTCTTTGCCGCTTATATCAACCGACAAGTTGATCTGGGCAGGAGCACCCGGCGTTTTTCTAACCGTTTTTATCACTCCTTTCCCGGCAATGAAACCTTTGGCTTCCAGCTTTCCTGCAATAAATTCGGGAACTTTAAAAGAATATGGCGGATGTAAAAGATTGGTTGAATTCCGATCCTGATCTGGTTTTTGGCGGGCAATTACTTTTCCGTTGAGTGACAATTCCACTTCGTCACAATTGCTGTAAACCTTCACCGCTTTAAACGATGGGTCATTCCAGTAATTAGCGATAAATACCATTGGTTCTGCCAGTTCTGCCTGGCTCTGGTAAAAGTAGAACGCAAACTTCGGAAGCCTGAAAATATCCAGGATTCCCGAGGACTCGATGTCGGGGGCATACCCGCGTTTGTAATCGAACATGAGCCAATTGTTATCTCCTGCGGCCGGGCCGTTCAGATTGTCGTTATGCGATTCCTGGTAATTAAGCGCCTGTTGGGCCAAACGTTTCTGGCCTGCACCACGTAGCTGGCGCGAATTTCGCTCCTCTTTTTGCAAATCGCCATAGGCTGTCTGATTAAAACCTGCATTCTGTGCGTAGTATTCCCAATCGCCGTATTCGGCGATGATAATTGGTTTGTCCCTGGTGTATTTATTCCAGTAATAAGGTGGTTTAGCATGCTGACGAGCCGGAATAAATACATCATACACGTCATCAATCCAGCCACAGGTGAATACGTTCTCACCAGGTAATTCTTCGTGAACAGCATGATGTGCCCTTTCCATAAATGGCTTTGGCATTCCCGTTTCGTTGAGGGATGCCTCCCATAAAATTATGGAAGGGTGGTTGCGATCGCGGCGAACTGTTTCGCGGACGTCGCGAATGCTGTTGTTTTGAAATTCTTCATTGCCAATGAACTGCCAGCCCGGAATCGCGTCCATGACCAGAATTCCCAATTCGTCGCAGGCTGCCAGGTATGCCGGCGATTGCGGGTAATGGGAACTGCGGACAAAATTGAATCCGGCCTGTTTGATTTTAAAGGCGTCGCGGTATTGGGCATTGTCAGAAAGCGCATAACCAATGTAAGGATATTCCTGGTGGCGGTTGGTCCCGCGCAGTTTTAGTTTTTTACCATTCAGCACAAAACCATCTTTTGCTGTGAATGTGAAGGTCCGGATGCCGATTTGTTCGGTTAATGAATCAGTTGACTTATTGCCACTAACAACTTTTACCTTGAGCTTGTATAGGTTTGGGCCATCGGGCGACCAGAGCACCGGATTTTCAACGGAAAGTTGTTTCTTAAACAGATAAAAACCTGAAGCAGTAACGTTTGCGGATGCTATGTTTTCCTTAAGTACTGTTTTTCCCTTTGCATCAGACAGGCTGATTTCCAAAGTGGCACTTTTTGCCGATGAGTTTTCATTTTCCAGATCAACCTGGACATTAATTTTGGCTGATTTCTCAGAGACTTCGCTGAATGAGATCAATAACCCGCCACCAGCCACACGGTTGGCTGCAACCGGTTCAGAAATATGCAATTTATCCTTTACTGTAAGCGTGACATTCCGGTACAGACCACTGTAATAATTAAAATCGAGGGTGGCCAGCGGTTTTCCCGGTGGAACCAACGGATTGTCGCGGTTATCAAGTTCAACAAGGATGCAATTAAGCTTTCCGAACCTGACCCTTCCATCCAGTTTTACCTGGAAAGGCAAATAACCACCCAAATGGGTTTGAATCAGTTCGCCGTTGAGGTAGACTTTTGCCACCTGCATAGCTGCCCCAAACTGGAGCGAAACCGACTTATCTTCAAACTGGACAGGAACGGTAAAAAATTTCCTGTATCGGGCGATGCCCTGCCATTGTTTTTCAGGAGAATCCACCGCTTCGATGTTTACCGTATGTGGCAAACTAATTTTGATCCATTCTGCCGGTTGGGGCTCTTTTTTCTGAAATAGTTCCGCGCTAATGCTGTCCTTTGGGTCTTTAACGAATTCCCATCCTGCATTAAAATTCCCTTCGTTGATTTGAAAGAACACTTTTGTACGGGAATTACATCCGGCAAGTAAGGCCAGCAGAAGTATAAAACTTGTCGTTCTCATTGTCCTCATATTTTTTTCAATATCTTTTATTTAAAATCCATTAAAAATGCGTCCATTACCTTCGTCGGTTTCCCATCATTGCCCCATTCGTCTTCGTGGCATCGAACCACCACCTGAAACCATCGTTGTTATTCTCCTGGTCGACATCGAACATTACATTTGACTGTGACAACAGAAGAAGAATATGAATTCTGTTTGGAGAAGTTTTCACTGATTCTGAAGGTTGTTTGGTTCCCGTTTAAGATCATCCGAAGATAATGTATTTCGCCAGAAATTGAAAATGTGAGCGTTTCCCGAAAAAGAAGCATGAGCCTGGCGTCTGTAAATTGAAAAAGGGTTATCCGAAAAGTTGATTCGGGGGCTTCAGAAATTCATCATTATTTTATTAAGCTATGGCATCTAAATCGTTAATGATCAACAACTCTGCCCGGCCTTGGATCAGGTAAGTACGAAAATCCCTGCTTTTAAATCCTATCGGATAAAAGCAGGGATTTTGCTTTGCAATTAATTAAAGCGGTATTGCTTAAATTTAACTTTCGTTATTTGACGAAAGGGGCGTTGTTTAAATAATCAAAACATCCCTTAACGCCTTCAAATTGAGTCATGTTGTCTTTTACTTTTTCAATTTCGACATAGTAGGCACTTAGCCCGTTTGCATAGGCCTTTTTGAAGATGTTTTCGAAATTCATCATGCCAGACTGACCCAAAACCAACCTGTCTTTGATGTGAAGAACAGGGAAACGGGTAGGATATTTTTCGAAGTACTCCAGCGGATCCATTTGTCCCATTACGGTCCAGTAAACGTCCATCTCAAAAAAGACAAGATTAGGATCGGTTCCTGTAAGCATCAGATCATAAATGATTTCGCCTTTTGGATGGAAAAAATCGGATGGACTGGGAGCTGCACTTTTTTCAGCTTCTGTCATAATCCGTTTGAACTCCATATTATGGTTATGATAGCCCCATTTAATACCGGCGGCTTTGGCAATCTCGCCCGCATTGTTAAATATTTCGCATACCAGTTTTGCCTCGTCATGAGATTCAATGGTGGGCATGCCCGGCTGTACCAATGTGTTAACACCCAGTTTCAGATGATCTTCCACTGTTTTTTTCCAAAACTCAGCGATCTCTGCAGAATTTTCTTTGGTGTATTTTCTGACAGTTGGGTTTACATGCGAACTGGTTATTTTCAATCCGGCATCGTCACAAATTTTGCGGTATTCTGCAACTTCGTACTGACCCATTTTACGGTCGCGGTAGCCAGCAAGCTCGATCGTGCTGTAACCGATTTTGGCAATTTTTTTCATCCCGTCCGGGACATTATCTGTAAGTTCTTTTGCCAAAGAATAGATCTGCAAACCGATCATCTTTTTAGCAGCCGATGCAGGGCTGTTCGTATTCGAATTTGAAGCCACAGCCGGGGTTGCGCTTCCGGCAACGATACCTCCAACAGCCAGTAATGATAGTTTTTTTAGAAAATCACGCTTAGTTTCCATCTTTTTTAAATGATATTAGAATGTATGGGTTTTGTTATTTGTCTAAAGAATAAGGGTTTCTGTATTCATATTTATACAACCGATGCGCAGCGGCTTCCTTGTCATCGCCAAAGCTGAGTGTTGCCGGGTTCCATTTTACCGGGCGTTGTAGCTCGGTTGCAATATTTCCAAGGCAGCATAGTGTGCTGGTACTGCAACCAACTTCGATCGGGGCGATGGTATCTTTGCGAGAACGGACAGCATCAACAAAATTCTGCATATGTGGTGCGCTGATTTCGAAGCTTCCGCCCCCTTTTGTTGCACTTTTTTGCATCTGTTCATACATTTTTTTGCGCTCTTCTGGCGTCATCTGTTTGGGACGTCTTCCTGCAATTTCTGCCGGTACAAGCGATGGGTCTGAACAGGCCAGGTAACCGCGGGCAACTTCAATCCATCCCTTTGTTCCGATAAATTTGATCCCCTGTGCTGTTTCGTAGTCGTCAAGATAAGGTTGCTCCGTTAGTTCGATACCGTTCAGGTATTTAAAGGTCAGGTATTTCTGTCCATTATAACCCTTTGGGGTAATTAGCGACGGACCCGATCCGTCCATGCCAATAGCTGCCTGTGCAATGTCGAACATATGAGCGCCCCAGTCTGCAGTGAATCCATTGCCGGTTTCGCGGTACCAGCGCCAAGCTCCCCAAAGTTTTTCTTTCTCTTCAGGATCGAGGGAAATAGGTGGGCAAAGATCTGGATGATAGTGAATTTTTGGGTCGTTGAGCGGACCCATCCATAGGTTGAAATTGAGGTTGCCAGGTACGGGCATTTCCGGAAGATCGAGCGGTTTTGGCGGAACACCTACCTTGGCATATATTTTTTCGATATGACCGATTGCACCGGATTGTACCAATTCTATTGCTTTCTGAAATTCCTTACTTGAGCGCTGCTGACTTCCAACCTGCACCACACGTTTGTTTCCACGGGCAACTTTGACCATTGTCAATCCTTCAATAATTGTGAAGGCCAGTGGTTTTTGTACATAAACATCTTTTCCAGCCTGACAAGCGTGGATGGTAGCCAATGCGTGCCAGTGGTCCGGAGTTGCCACTTCTACTGCATCGATGTCTTTGCGTTCGAGTAGTTCTTCATATCTTTCGTACATGTCGCAGCGCGAAGATACCGATTTGGAGGTTTGCCAGCTTTCAACACGTTTTTTAAATCGCTGTTGTTTCATCTGATCCACATCGCAGCAAGCTGCAAACTGAACACCTGGTACACTGGCAAATCCGGCAAAGTCGGATAATGCCTGCTGTCCCAGACCGATAACGCCCATGACGACACGGTCACTCGGTGCAATATGTACGCCATCAATTGTCCAGCTGGGAAGGATCGTAAAGCTGGATATGCCCAATGCAGTCGTACCAAGAAAGTTACGCCTGCTCATTCCACTGTTTGAGTTTAATTTGGTAGTCATTTTCTAAAAAATTATTTAATCTGAGTTAATTATGAAGTTTGTCGATTTTTTTAAACGCTGAAATTACGGAAAATAATAGTTTGCAAATATTTGTAAAAGCTAAAATTGCAATAAACCTATTGTAAAACATCTTGATTAAACTTTTATCAAGTTCAGAAGTCAAAGACTACTTTAAAAGTACTTCAACTGCTGTTTTCAGTCAAATTGAATAGACGATTAGCCGGTTTCTATCGACGTTTGCGGTGATTTTATGCCAAGCTTCATTTCCTTTGGGGTGGGTAAAAATCCTTTGTTTTATTAAATCTGCCACGATCAATAAGCTGGAAGTAGGTTTATTATCACAGATATTCTTATATCAAAATCTGAGTATCCCCATTCTTTAGCTTATATATCCATCAAAGTGAATGAAAAGAAAAATTCCCTTCCCCGGCAAATCTGAATAGATTAACCGAAGAAGGGAATGAATCCTTAAGCAAAATGGTCCTTTACTTAGTGCACGAAGCTTTTGCCAATGTCATTTTGGGATTTGACTGAACGGTTGAAATCACTTTCAGCAGTTGTTCCCCAATACCGATTTTGTAGCCCGAAGAAAACAGGTAAACATTTCCCGATTCGTCACAAAAAAGCACCAACGGCAGTTTATCTTTGAGTCCGGTACCGTAAATGGCAGAAATTGCCTCCAATATATTTCCGTTCTGGTCGATCCCGATCTGCATTTTTACTGGTAGTTGATAGGTTTTCATCACACCTGCCTGACCCGCTTTTTCAGCCGGCATTGCAAATACAAATTGTCCACCCCATTTATTGAAATGATCAACATAGGGACCAAGATCATTCAGAATATGTTTTGACGGTTCCTTGTCGGGATCGAGTACCACCAGCACTGAGTTCTTACCAGCTGTGAGTGATGACAGGCTTACGATTTTTCCGTCATCTGTTTTTTGGAGGTTCAGCTGATCCAGGTTCAGTTTTCCGGAAGGTTTAAGTTCTCCAGATTGCTTGCGAAGTTCAACCGGAACAATTGTCAGTTTGCCTTTCCCGATGGTAAAGAAAGACATCTGGCTCAATACCGACCCGTCTTCGAGGCGATTACCGGTTACCAACGCATATTGCCCGACTTCAAGCGGGACTGGTTGATCTGAATTGGATAATTTTTGTCCTTCAGGAAATTCCAAAGTGCGGTAAAATCCATCACGCAAAATGCTGATTGTATAGTGCAAATAATATTGTGGCGTTACAGGATTGTTTTTGTCGATCAATTTAAGCAAGCCCTTGTCTGGTTGGACTACTGCAGCTGTTTCAAATCCGGCACGAATCCATTCTCCGTTTTTAGAATATTCCGGAATCCGGGTTTCGGGGTTGAGACGCGCGGGAATTCCAAAAGTGCGGCACGCTGCCACAAAGAATATGTCTCTTGAATCGGGATCGGCTACCCGCAGATTATAAACGCCAATAGGCGAAAGAGGAGCGCGGGAATGATTGTTTGCAACTTTATTGATCGTGATATTTTCGCGAATCCATTTGGTCAGCACCGAAATATCGGTACGAGCAGATTGTTCCATTTCTGCACCGAGGGAGGCTTTCAGAAAACTTCTCCAAGGACTCAGGTTTTCAAGTGCAATCCGGGGTGACAAAACGTACCGATTGAAAAGCTCTTTGTCCGTAACCATTCTTTGTGCGCCTTCCTGTGCTGTTTGCACCAGGTGGCCGGTTAGAATAGCTTCCGGTGTATCGCTGAAATCTTTGTCGGCTAACTGGTTGGCTAACTCAAGTACAGTACTCCTGTATTGTGAAGCATTCTTTTCAAGGTAAGCGGCAATCTGATCCCAGTTTCCGTAACTTAATTTGATAAATCGGCTGATCGTGTCATACGGAAGTTTTGTTTTTTCGGCAAAACCGACAATCCATACTGAATCTTTGAACGTTTTCATTGTGGCATTACGGATGGAATCTTCCTTTGCCATTCGACGGTTGTTTTCTTTGCGTGCTTCTTCGGTTACGTTGATTGTCACTTTTGTGGCATGTGGCGGAACAAGGTCGAACAATTCGCCAGAATTGACAGGTGCGGTTTGATTCAGCACCAACTGAAGCGTGTCTTTTTCGGGAACTGAAAGTTTTTGGTAGCCAAACTTCCCGCTTTGGGATGCCCAGACAATCAGGTCGCCCATGCCCGTATTCAGGCTGGTCATTCCTGCCTTATTCGTATAAGCTGTGGCAATCGGGTAGTATTCAGCATAGTTATACAACTGGAATTCCACTTTTGCACTGTCGGCAGGTGTGCCGTCGTTGTTTTTAACAGAAATCGTGACTTTCTTAACCGTTGCATAGTTCGACGTGAGGTTGAGCTCCGAAAAACGATCAGTTACGGTGACCACATCTTCTCTTCCAAAATAATGTCCAAAAGCGCGGGTATGAACGAGCATAACCCGCTTGGCAGGTTCGCTGAACCAACCCATGTTAAGGTCAACATCTGGTTCGCAGGCCCCGAGGTAGTTCCATTTACCGTCGATCCACACTTCAACCCAGGCATGATTATCGTCGGAATGTGCCCATCGTGGAGTATAAACCTGACGTGCAGGAATTCCAACAGTCCGCATCGCAGCAACTGTAAAAGTCGATTCTTCACCGCAACGGCCAAAAGTCTTTTTTACAGTACTTAGCGGAGCGCTTGTGCGCGAGTCGGTTCCACGGTAACTTACTTTTTCGTGACACCAATGGTTAATTTCCAGTGCCGCTTCCTTCATTCCCATTCCTTTGATGCGGTCTTTGATTTCGTTGTACATCACTTCCCTGAACGCATCCATATTCTCATTATTTACGCGTAATGGCAGCACAAAGTGGAGAAACTCCTCTTCTGGAATGGTCTTTCCCCATGGCATTTCGTGACGTGCCTGCAAACTTAACCTCACATTTTTCAGGAAGAATTCCGGTTTGTAGTCGGACAGATCGCTCAACGGCATATAGGCATACAAAAATTCCATCGACTGTTTTTCATCGGCCGAAAGGGATTGATTAAAGATGTCCCATACCGGAAACAGGCTTTTGGAAGTGAGTTCTTTCTGAACGTTTATCATCCGCTGAATATCAGCAAGCCGTTCTTTGTTCTGAATCAGCTCCTTCTCCTTAGCACACGAACCAAAGAGAGTGATAATCAGGATAACAGCTAAAATCTTATTTGTCATGAATTAAAGAGATTTAAAATTGTTGCGTTTTACAAATATCGTGATTTTTCGGGAATTATTAAACCTAATAGACGCTAAGCGCTCATATGATATAAACTTTGAATTACTCTGTAATGCGCAAAATTGGTTTTTTTGAAACCTGTCATCAGATTTCTGTTATTTTCATGTTGAAAATAATTATCAAGTTATGCATTCAATAAAACGTTGAATGCAAATGACGTTCATTATATAATTAATTGATAATTAATACTAAGCAAAAAAGTACGTTTTGATTTGATCAGGGCTTTCATCAAATTCTATACTTTTTAATGTTTGGCTATTCTTGAATGATTATTTTAACCATATTTTAGGACCATTATTTAGTTGCTAACACCTAAGATTCAAAAGATTTATAACTGAAATATATTTACTATTCAGGTATTTCGGAGTTGATGTATTCGTTTATGTTCTTAAAAAGCAATCCGGAATATCAAAATATTTTATTATAGAAATAGGAAAAAAGTACTATCTGCTTTTATAGCTTTAATTTATAAATGAAATAATAATAAATAATTAATAAGTTGATGTGAATTTTATTCGATTAACATTCAGCTATTTATATGGGCTATTAATTTTTATATCTGTTTCATTTTCAGAGATATTTTTCAGATAGCATTGAAACTATTCCTATCTGTTCACGTATCTGAATTGAATTTTTAACTAAATAAATAATCATGAAAACAATATTCGCATTGGTTTTGGTTTTTTTGACGACAGTCAGTTTAAAAGCGCAGGACAAACCTTCGCAACTGTATTTACTATTTGAGTTTATGCAGGTAAGTGGCGAACAAGGCTCTAATTATTGGCAGGTTGAAGAGTTTTGGTCTGGTATTCACAAACAACGTGTTGCAGACAAATCAATTTTGGGATGGGATCTTTGGTCTTTATC
>JANYLE010000389.1 GCA_025363795.1 Mariniphaga sp.
GGTGGTATTGTCAAAAAAGTGATGCTGCTAATACGGATTGAATATTAATGTCTTACAAAAATTTAAACGTGTGAAAACTTTGCAATCCGGTCAAACTTATTTACCGGTCAATCTGTTAAGTGATTAAGTAAATCTTTAAAATTGCCGAACGATGAAAAGAGTGATACTTGTGCGCCACGCCAAAAGTGTATCTTATGGTTACGATCAGGATTACGACCGTACATTGACGGAAAGAGGAGAAGAGGATGCCCTGGCAATCAGCCACGAACTTCAGAAAATGGAGATCAATCCCGATTTGATAATTGCCAGTCCGGCCGTACGCACAAGCCAGACCGCCAGGATCTTTGCCGATGCATTAGGCTATTCGCAAAAAACAATCCTCTACGACAAAAAACTCTTTAGCGGAAAAACCTCTGAAAACTTTCTGGCGATGCTTCAGGAATTAGAAGATGAAAAACAGACGGTCATTGTTTTTGGGCACAACCCAACGATTTACTATTACATGCATTACCTGCTTCACGAATTCAATGAAGATGTCCCAACATGCTCAACCGTCGGCATTGATTTTGAGGTTGACAGCTGGAGAAAGCTAAGATCCGGGCAAGGGAAAATGGCTTTCAGATTTATTCCGGATATGTTCAGGAATTGAATGAGGGAGTGAAGGAAAGACTTAGAGAATGAGGGAAAGAGAGACTTTAAAAAATTAATGAAATGAAAATCCGGACCCATAACGATTTAGATGTTTATAAGTTGGCATTTGAAGCAGGAATGGAAATTTTCGAAATATCAAAAAAATTTCCGGTTGAAGAGAAGTATTCATTAACTGATCAGATGAGAAGATCATCAAGATCAGTATGTGCCAACCTTGCTGAAGCATTCAGAAGACGAAAATATCCCAAAGCCTTCGTATCAAAACTATCAGACTCAGAAGGTGAGGCAGCAGAGACACAAGTATGGCTTGACTTTGCTTTAAGATGCCAATATATTGATAATCCGCTTCATAAAACCTTACTTGAAAACTACGATCATGTTATTGGAAAATTAGTCAATATGTCACTCCATCCTGAAAACTGGACTTTTTAAACTCTCCAACTTTCTATCCCTCCGTCTCTCCATCTCTCCATCATGATTTGGCTCACCAATTAAACTTAACCGTCTGTTTAATATCGGGATGTAAGCTTAAAGCCACCGGACAGGTTTTAGTTACCGCTTCAAAAATCGTTTTATCCTTTTCGGAAAAATTGTTTTTTGGGAAGGTAAATTCCACAACAATTTCACCGATTCGTCTTGGTTCAGACGACATTATTTTAGTCGTTTCGATGGTCGTACCCGTCAAATCGAGACCCTTATCCCTGGCTTTGATTCCCATAATTGTCATCATACAATCGCTGAGCGCTGTTGCCACAAGGTCGGTAGGCGAAAATGCCTCACCTTTGCCCTGGTTATCGACCGGAGCATCCGTAATCAGCTTTTGACCCGAGCGAATATGCTCATTTTCAGTTCTAAGTTCTCCAAGATAAATTGTATGCGAAGTTGCCATAATACTGTAATTTTATGCCGCAAGGTAATAAAAACAGTTTACTCTGATTATAAAAAAGCTATCTTCGTCACGAAATTTAAACTATTGCAATATGTTTTCAGGAATTGTTGAAGGAATGGGCACGGTAGTGGCTATTGAAAAAGAACGTGAAAACGTTCACTTTACTTTAAACTGCGATTTTGTCAGTGAATTAAAAGTAGATCAGAGTCTCTCACACAACGGGGTTTGCCTCACTGTTGTGAAGAAAAACGAATCGACTTACACGGTTACCGCCATTATGGAGACTTTGCTGAAAACGAACCTTGGGTTGCTTAAGGTGGGCGATAAAGTGAATCTCGAACGGAGCATGATGATCAATGGTCGTCTCGACGGGCATATTGTTCAGGGTCACGTTGATCAGACTGCGGTTTGTTCGAAAGTTGAAGAATCGGATGGCAGTTGGTATTTCACCTTTAAATACGACTTCGATATCGAAAAAGCCCGGCAGGGATATATGACAGTTGAGAAAGGTTCTGCAACAGTAAACGGCGTGAGTCTGACCGTTGTAAATTCCAAGGACGATTCTTTCCAGGTTGCAATTATTCCTTATACTTATGAACATACTAATTTCCACACTTTCAGGGAGGGCACTGTCATCAACCTCGAATTTGATATTATCGGAAAATACCTGAGCCGGTTGGCAAGTTATAAGTAAAGAAAGGGCCATGGGGCGAAAAGACGAATGGGCGAGTTCGGGTCCCGCGATTTTCAATCGCAGTAAAAAAAACAACGAAATCCGGAAAGAATAATAAGACAAATAAAGGCGCATCAGCAAAGACCAAATTAAACTCTTTTGCGATATGCACCACAAAGAACCTGGAATCAAATTATACGCTAAAGTGACCGACCCTGAAGGGGTCAAATATCAATAACCCCGGGTAACGAGGTACGACGCAACCCGGGGGAAAGAAATGCAATAACAACTAAAGGAGCATCTGCAAAGACCGATTCAACGTATATTGCCCTATGCGCCGCAAACTGATACATCAGAAAAACAACCACCTTATGAAGATTCTGCTTTTCTCCGCCTTTTTCATGCTACTCTCAACCGCCTTCCAACCTGATCAAAAGGAAACATTAATCCAAAAGGCTGCCCGTATTCACAACGCCGTTTTTACGATCGACACCCATTGCGATACACCGATGAATCTTTACGGGTCTGATTTTAATGTGCCCGAAAGGCACGATGCAAAAGAGTCGGGTACCAAGGTCGATCTGCCAAGAATGAAAGAAGGTGGACTGGATGCACAATTTTGGGCTGTTTTTCTAAGTCAGGGAAAACGGACAGACGAGGGTCATGCCAATGCCAATAAGAAAGCATTTGGTATCATCAAAGCAATCTATAAAAGTGTAGAAGCAGCTCCTGAACTTGCACAAATTGCAAAGACACCTGATGATGGTTATGCAATCGAAAAAACCGGTAAAAGAGCTATCTATATTGGCATCGAAAACGGTTACGCCATAGCTCACGATTTATCAATGATTGAAAAATTCTGGCAATTGGGGGTTCGCTACATCACGTTGTGCCACACTTTGAATAACGATATCTGCGACTCATCAACTGATAAAAAAGGCCCTGAATACAACGGACTTTCACCATTCGGTGCTGAAGTGGTTAAAGAGATGAACCGCGTCGGGATGATCATCGATGTTTCACATATTTCAGATTCATCGCTTTATGATGTGCTTCGAATAACAAAAGTTCCCATTATTGCAAGCCACTCCTGTTCAAGAGCCATGTGCGATAATCTGCGCAACCTGACCGATGAAGGTCTTCGGGCGATTGCCAAAAACGGTGGCGTGATTCAAATGTGTATCCTCACCGATTATGTGAAAACTCCTGATCCAAATCCGGCACGCGACTCCGCCCGGGCTGCTTTACGTATAAAATTCAATAACTTCCAGGAACTCACTCCGGAACAGGAACAGGCAGGAACTGCCGAATGGCACAAAATTGCAAAAGATTTTCCCCAGAAATTAGCTTCGGTGAAAGATGTTGTCGATCATATCGACCATATCGTAAAAATTGCCGGCATTGACCACGTCGGAATTGGAACCGATTTCGATGGTGGCGGAGAAGTATCCGGTTGTTATGATGTGAGCCAAATGGGAAATATTACGCTCGAACTCGTTAAACGCGGTTACACCGAAGAACAGATCCGCAAGATCTGGGGAGGAAACTTTATGCGCGTCTTTAAAGCAGTGTTGGCAGGTGCTGCTAAAATTTAGCAGTGCTCTTATTTTCAGTCAAGAATCAGCTTTATATTATCTCCAACCATTTCAGCCAAATCGACAGGCAGATTGCCAACTTTTTTAATAAATCTTTGGTTATCAACTGCCCGAAGTTGGTCA
>JANYLE010000442.1 GCA_025363795.1 Mariniphaga sp.
CGTTATTTACCAGTGTGAACCGGGAAACAAAGAAACCAAATGGTTAAAGATTGCCTATAAGAACGGGGAGACCATTAAAGAAGACATAAAACACATAACGGTAGTTGGCGGGAGAATATTTGGTGTAAGCAAGGAAAATTATCTCTACCGTGGAGAGCATCGCAGTGATGGGAATCTTTCTGCCCGGGCAATGGCTATAAAAAGTAATGGAACTACAGCTGTAATCGTTAATGTTGATATTTGCGGACTGACTGACGTTTTTACGGGGCTGATCAAACAGGAGATCTTTCTGAAATACCATCTGCCTGCAGAAGCGATTTTTATCAATTGCTCACATACCCATTTTGCACCTCTCGCACAGGAATGCCTCACATGGCAGGAACACAGTCAGCTACCAGATAGCAGTTTTCTCTATTCAACCTTCAAAAACGGGATTGTAAGTGCAATTGAGAAGGCATTGAAGGAAATGGTTTCGGCAGAATTATCATTCGGCAGGGGGACTACGGATATCGGTTTCAACAGGAGCCTTACAGATCATCCTGAGTTATACGACAATGCGGTTGACGTCATTAAGGTGAATTACACAGGAAAAAATACAGAGAGCTACCTGTTTTTAACGGCCTGCCACCCGGTTTTCAGTACCGCCGGCAAATTGCGTTACACGTTAAGTGCCAATTATCCGGGAGTTACACGTAAATTGGTGGAAGAGCGGACCGGAACCTCCAATTCCCTCTTTTTGCAAGGTACAACAGGAGATATTGATCCCAAAGATAATGGAGAGTATATCACGGGTGAAAAGCTCTCCAACGAGGTGATTACCGTAGCAAACAAGCCGATGACTAAAATAGCGGGACCGATTTCGTGTTACCTCGATACGATTGATATTCCGGTTGTTCCCTGGTCTAAGGAGGAAATTATTGCTTACAGGGCAGAAAATATTGGCAAAACAAGCGATGTTTATGCCGAAAAGAATGTGAAGTGGTGCGATCTGATGTTTAAATATTACCGCGAAGGGACAATGCCCAAATCGATGCCTGTCTATATCAATACAATCAATATCGGGAACTGGAAACTCGTGGGATTTTCAAGGGAAACAACCACGGGATATGGCTTAGCCGTCAAGAAATTCTGGCCCGATAAACTGATCTCAGTCGCAGGTTATACGAACGATGTTTCGAGTTACCTGCCTACGCACATGCATCTTGAGGCGGGCGTATACGAGGGGAAAGATTCCTTTTTCTGGGATGGGATGCCAAATGCTTTTCCAAAAAATGCTGATGAGACCATTCTCTCCAAAATTAAATCCCTTGAACGCTAAGGTGTTGTAAGAATAGATATTAAAGGATTCAATAAAATTTTTGAGTTATGAGAAAACGCGATTTCTTAAAGATTTTTAGTGTCGGCACCGTAAGTGCGATTGCTTTATCATCTGTTGCCTGGAGCTGTTTGGGTACTGATGGTAAAAAGGGATTGAAAAACTGGGCATGGATTCATCCGGTTGAATCTTCCGACCCGGCTCATTCCGGGGATGCATGGAAAAAATTATTGACCAACCTTAAGAAATGGGGGATCGATTCGGCACTGATACTCACACAGAATAATTCGATCCTTGGAGAGGTACTGCCTATCGCCAAAGAATGTGGCATAGAACTACATGCCTGGATCATTGCCCTGAACTGGCCCGATAAAACCACGATGAAGGAACACCCTTCATGGTATGTTGTGAATGGCAAAGGGGAATCATGTGTCGATAAACCGGCATATGTGGATGATTATAACTGGTTATGTCCTTCTAATCCTGAAGTTATCGGATTTATGAAAAAAAGGGTTCAGGAGCTCTGTTCAATTGACGGATTGGCCGGCGTTCACCTTGATTACATCCGCTATCCTGATGTTGTACTGGCTCCCGAGCACAAAGCGAAATATAATATTCCGCAGGATGACCTTGTTCATCCCCAGTTTGATTACTGCTACTGTGATGTGTGCCGGTCGCAATTCAAAAAATTGTCAGGTACCGATCCGTTGACAATGCCGGATCAGGCAACAAATGATGCCTGGCTGAATTTCCGGTTCGATAGTGTTACAAACCTCGTAAATGAGCTTTATGATACTGTACATAAATCGGGGAAAGTTCTTTCTGCTGCAGTTTTTCCCACGCCCTACTTATCGAAATTCAGGGTAAGGCAGGATTGGGTAAAATGGAAACTCGATGATGTAATGACAATGATTTATCACCGGTACGAGCACAAGCCGGTTGAATGGATCGAAACAGCTACACGCGAAGGGGTAGAAGCGCTGGCCGGCAAAATCCCCTATTACAGTGGATTGCATTTATTCCACCTTACACCAAAGGAGCTTGGTCTTGCCACAAAACTATCGCTGAAAGCCGGTGCCTCGGGAATAGTCTTGTTCTCAGGGAATAGGATGAATGAAGATTACTGGAAATACATGGAAAAGGAAATATAACCCAGAAACACATCTGCAGGACTTTTAGTGATGCCTGTCATGACTTGCATCTATATCTTTACGGGAATCGGTGTATTAATCGTTTAAGGTAAATAAAACTACGCTTCAATGAGCTACCCGTAAATCTGATTTTCGTGTTTTCTTGGCAGGTTCAGGTGGATCGGGTGAAATACCACTCTTTACAGGAAGTTCAGTGATTAAAATCCAATATGCAGAACAATGGTAATTTCTGCCCCTCCCCTATTTTTCATTTTGTAATATTTAACTTAAGGTGAACCATAAATTGATTCCGGCAACACTTTGACAGATTGGCAAAGTCGCTTAAATATGGCGGATTTAAAAAATAATTTTGAACCATATATTAATTGTAATTTTAAATATATTTTTTCAACTTTACAGAGATATATTTTTACAGAATGATTATGCAGTTTTAAATCTATCCGCCATGAGAAAATTTGTTTTATTATTGCTGTCCCTCAATTTTTATCTTGTTGCATCTTCCCAAGTCATCAAAGGAACTATTCTCGATAAGGAAACGCATGAAAAGATTTTAGCAGCATATGTCTATTTTAACGGAACATTTGTGGGGACCAGCGCTGATCAAAACGGATATTTTGAGTTGGACATTTCAAAAAACAGTTCAATGCCATTAACAATAAGCGCGATAGGCTATTATTCTGTTACCCTCTCTGATTTGTCAACGTCAAAACCGGTTCAGGTCTTTATGAAACCGAAATCCTACGAAATGAATGACGTTGTCGTAAGTGGTAAATCTCTTATAAAACAGAGAAAAGCGAATCTAAGCGTATTCAGATATGCATTTCTTGGATCAACAGACAATGCTAATAAATGCGAAATAATTAATGAGGGCGACATTACATTTAACTATAACAAAGACAAAGATACGCTGAAGGCATACGCTTCAAAGCCAATAATCATTAACAACAAGGCATTAGGTTACAAAGTCACCTACTACCTTGATGAATTTGAGTTGTACAGAAGAGAAAATAACTCATTCTTTTTTACCGGGAATATTATCTTCAACGAGGATCTGACATCTGACATCACACAAAAAAAGTTCTTTGAATCGAACCGGGAAGAGTCCTATTATGGATCAAGAATGCATTTTTTCAGGGTACTTTGGAAAGGCAATTTAGATTTTAGTGCATTTAAGATCATTGATTCAAACAATATGAAGCTCAGCTATAAGGATATTGTATTCAAGGAAAACAGCCTTACAAAATATCTCAAATACCCTCAGAAACTGGGGATTTGCTATGATGAAGGTAAACCTTCAAGCTTTATTTCATTTCCCAGGGAGGAGATTTACTTTGAAGAAAACGGATACTACGATCCAAAGTTGATTGAATGGGAAGGGTTGATGGCACAAAAACGTATTGCCGACTGGTTGCCCTATGAATATTCAATCAAACAATAGCAATCTAATCCAATCACTTGTTTAAATATGACACTATTCAACCTGGTATTAGTGCTGGCCGCATTTGGTCAGCCTAAAGCTGATAGTATCGTCAAACCGGGAGTTGCCCCTTCCATTGATGCTCAGCAGATAATGGAGAAAGTTTATATTCATACTGACCGGAACTGTTATTATCCGGGAAATGATATATGGTTCAAAGCTTATTTAATATCCGGTTCTGACAGAAAACTTTCCAGCCATAGCAATAACCTGCATGTCGAACTGATTTCCCCCAATTCAAAAATCATAATCAGTCGGGTAATACGCATTGAAAAGGGATTGGGAAACGGAGATATGGAGTTGCCGGGAAACCTTAAACCGGGCCGGTACAGGTTACGGGCCTACACAAATTACATGCGTAATTTCGGTGATCAATTATTTTTCAACAAGGATATAATTGTTATTAATTCAGCGCTTGTCAAAGAAGAAATTCCGGATGAAAATAAGGTTATAAAAAACAAGGTCAATTTAAGCTTCTTCCCCGAAGGGGGTTCCCTGGTTGATAATGTAACCTCGCTTGTAGCGTTTAAAGCTGTTAATGCTTCGGGAACAGGTTCTAATGTATCCGGAAAGATTTATACATCAACAGGAGAGCTGGTTACAACCTTCAAGTCTGTTCACCTTGGAATGGGATCATTTAATTTCAAACCGATTCCCGGATTAAGTTACTATTCAGTTGTGAAAGATACGACAGGTACTGAGATTCGGTCTGAACTACCGAAAAGCTTACCGGGTGGAGTCGCTTTAAGTGTTTCAATCAATCAAAACAACGAGTTATTGATAACAACCAAAACAAATTCACAAACATTACCGCTTATTCTGGACCGCGACTTGTCACTCACTTTTTCTGCACGAAAAGTAACACTAAAGACATTGAACTTTAGAATGAAATCCAATACCAATAGCTTTGCGCTACCGATTGATGATTTCCCCGATGGAATTATTAGGATGACGTTAACTGCACCTGGGGACCTCCCGCTTTCCGAACGATTGATTTACATTCAAAGAGAGAAGGATTTCGAAGTTAACATTGAGCCGAATAAGGCAGTTTATAAACAACGTGATTCAGTTGAAATCAGGCTTTCGTTCCCAACCGGTTCTGACATACGGCAGGATGCATTTCTTTCGTTATCCGCGGCCGAAAAAAGTTCTAATGATCATACCGCCCATTATCCTTCAACAATAGCTTCATGGTTTCTTCTTGAGTCAGATATTCGTGGGCCCATCGAAGAACCATCCTGCTATTTCGATCCGTCGAATCGTGATCGTTTACCTGATCTTGATTTACTCCTGCTCACACAGGGATGGCGCGACTTTAAGTGGAAATATAACCAGGGCTATTTCCCGCCTGAGTCAGGGTTTACCGTTTCCGGGAGATTAAGGAAATACACCGTTGACAAACTGTTGGAAGCAGATAAGGTGAATATTGCAATCCTTGAAAACAAGAATAGTCTCACGACAACTGTTCCGGTCGATTCGGCAGGAAGATTTCGTTTGGACGGGATTGATTTAGACGGAGAAGCCAGTTTGATCGTCAGTGCTATTAATAAAAAAGGTCGTCCGCAAGGTTTGGTACTTTTAGATTCACTTAACTATATACCCGAGGAAGTTTCCGACTACATGTCCCCGCAAATTGTCCTTTCGGAAGCGGTTGTATCGGCATTTAAACAGACGTATGAAATAAAAGAAACTATTGGTAAAAAATATAAATTATCAGATACGATCCACATTGATGAAATAAGTGTAACTGCCGCAAAACGCAAGAATTTTCAGACAACCAGGATTGAAAACAGCCGTAACCTATATAATAAACCAGATGCAGAAGTAATAATTACACCTCAGTTTGCAGCCTATAAAAATGTATTTGAAATTCTAAAAGGGCGTGTCGCCGGAGTTATAGTTGAGGAGGGTAGCCTGGGTTACATTATTAAGATTCGTGGACAGAATTCTTATAGTCTTACTAACATGCCACTTTTTTTAGTTGATGGAATCGAAAAGACCTATGAAGAGATGATTATGTTGCGGGTCGGTCTTATTGACAGAATTGATGTCTTAAAGTCTGCCGGGGAGACTGCAATGTTTGGTGTGCGGGGAGCAAACGGCGTGATTGCAGTTATAACAAAAACAGGGGATCAATTACTGCCCAGTCAAAAGGAAAATCATTCAGCCAATAATAAAATTTCAGGGTATGATGCCGCCCGGATTTTTTATTCGCCAAAACATTCATCTGCCTCCGATAACGAACCAGATTTGAGGACAACTCTTTTCTGGGAGCCCAATATTACCTTACAATCAAACCACAATCTATTCCTGAATTATTTCAACGCTGATAATTCTTCTACCATACAGGTTACCCTTGAAGGGATTACAACAACCGGTATTCCTATAAGTGTCAGGACCGAATACGAAGTCAAATAAAGAAAACCCTGCCCTATCTGCCGGACGAGATGATTCTTACTGCCGGACAGTAATCTGAAAGGAACTTTGTTTTAACGCAATTTTATAAAATTATAAACGGCCCAACATTACACGGATGGAAAATAAGGTTACAAAGTCCTGTTTCGGTGCTTTATTGACCGAAAAGTGTATATTTGAAGTGCAACATATTGCAAGTTGTTCATCTGATAAAACTTACCATACATATAACAGTAAATCATTATAAGGAAAAACTTTGCACGCATTCGATTAACAGTTTTTAATTGCTAAAACCCAAAATATTTACGACCAATAAAACCAAAAACAAAGTATATGGAATCGAACAGACGCAATTTTTTGAGGCAGTCTTTTGCCTCAGCTACAGGCCTGGCAGCAGTAAGTCTATTACCGGGCGAACTATTTGGACAAGGCCAAAACAGTACAAACCCGATTGAAGAGATAATATTACAACACGAGAAACGCCCGGCTCCCAAAGATTCAATCCGGTTTTCCGTCATTGGAATCAATCACAATCATATTTTCGGAATGGTTGATTCGCTCATCGCAGGTGGTGGGCAATTGGTTGCTGTATATTCCAAAGAGCCTGAATTGCTGCCTGATTTTACCAAACGCTTTCCAAACGTTAAGCTTGCAAAAAGCGAAGCAGAAATTCTTGAAGACAACTCCATTCAGTTGGTAGCCAGCGCTGCCATTCCTGTCGACCGTGCCCCAATTGGAATTCGCGTCATGAAGTCAGGAAAGGATTATATGACTGACAAACCGGGCATACTGACTTTAGATCAGTTCAAAGAGGTGAAAAAAGTCCAGAAAGAAACGAAACGTATTTATTCAATCGTTTACAGTGAACGTTTAAGTAATCCGGCGTCGGTGAAGGCAGGAGAACTGATTCTATCCGGAGCTATCGGAAAAGTGGTTCAAACACTAGGAATCGGGCCTCACAGAATACGACCAAACACCCGTCCCGATTGGTTCTGGGATCCTGAAAAAGCAGGTGGAATCTTATGTGACATTGGCTCACATCAGTGTGACCAGTTTCTCTTTTATACGAACTCCAAACAAGCCGAGGTTAGTTTTTCACAGGTAGGAAATTTCAACAACCCTAAATATCCCAAATACTCCGATTTTGGTGATATGAGCGTGCGAAGTCCCCACGCGACAGGCTACATTCGTATTGACTGGTTCACACCTGAAGGCCTCGCCACCTGGGGAGATGGCCGAACATTTATTTTAGGCACCGAAGGTTATATTGAGATGCGGAAGTATATTGATATTGCCGGCCGTAAAGGGGGGAATCATTTATTCTTGGTTAACCAAAAGGAAACAAAGTATTTCGATTGCTCCGAGGTATATATGCCTTATGGCGAACAATTGGTAAGCGATGTTGTCAACCGCACCCAAACAGCCATGTCACAGGATCATTGCTTTCTTGCAACAGAATTGGCTTTGACCGCTCAAAAGATGGCCTTTAAACTAAATATCTGATTAATAGTTAATACAACAACTTATTTCCTATTGGGAAAATCGGTCGGTAGAAATGATGTTTAACGAGCTTTGTATTATCCTATGCAGAGCTCACCGGCATTAATTCTACCGATCTTTTGTTCCTGACAGAACCGGAAAACGAAATTTAAATAATAGCCAGGCAATCAGGATTCCTGCCCTTCAATTGATATAAAAATAGATATCAAGCTATGTGTAAAACGATTTTATTAAGCCTTTTACTAGCCTTTCAGACTTGTTATGCTCAGCAGGTGATTAAATTACCAGTTGCAAAACCAGAAGAAGTGGGTTTGTCAGCTGATCGTTTAAACCGGATAAAGCCGCTTATGCAACGGTATGTTGACGAAAATAAACTACCGGGAATGATCACCGTGGTCGCCCGTCATGGGAAGGTTGTCTGTTTCGAAAAGTATGGATTGATGGGGATTGACAAGCCCATGCAATCAGATGCGATCTTTAGAATTGCCTCAATGACAAAGCCTGTCACGAGTGTTGCCGTAATGCTGTTATATGAGGAGGGTCGTTTTCAATTGGATGACCCTGTTGAGAAATATATTCCCGAATTTAAGGATCTGAAAGTATTTTCTTCCGCAGATCAAAACAGGATACACCTCGAAGATCAAAAAAAGCCAATGACAATTCGTGATCTGCTGACCTTTACCTCCGGATTAGGCAGCGGTGTTGAAAATACGCCCGTCGATTCGATGTACCGCGCAGCCGATCTTTCGGGGGGAACCTTAAAAGAGATGATTCAAAAACTATCCAAAATTCCTTTGCTGTCTCAACCCGGAACAAGATGGAAATATGGCAGGTCATCGGATGTCTTGGGATATTTAGTCGAAGTTATTTCGGGTAAACCTTTGGATCAGTTCTTTAAAGAGCGGATATTTATTCCGCTGAAAATGAATGATACTGGTTACTATGTTGGCAAGGAGAACCTAAACCGGGTGACTTCCGTGTATCGTCTTGATAAAGACACAGGAATTAAAATATTAACAGACCCGGAAATCAATAATGTATCTGAACCTGTGAAATTTCATTCAGGTAATGGCGGACTTTTATCAACTGCCACCGATTATCTGATCTTTACACAAATGTTGCTGAACAAAGGGGAATATAACGGCGTACGACTTTTAAAAAGCAAAACTGTTGACCTGATGACTTCCAATCATATTACCAACGAGATCATGCCTGACGATGATTTCTTCGGACCTATGCTTGCAGGGATGGGATTTGGTTTTGGCTTTGCTGTAGTGAAAGATCAGTTACCATCAAAGGGATCCGGATCTAAAGGTTCATATTGGTGGGCAGGCGCTGCCAATACTTATTTTTACATCGATCCCAAAGAAGACTTAATAGTTATTTTTATGACACAATTTGTGCCCAACTTATATTACCCTGTTTGTAAAGAATTCAGGGAATTGGTTTACCAGTCTATTGTGGATTAAAAAATAAAACTTAAACGTAATGATAAGAAAACAGATGCTAATTAATAATTTGACGGTCGTTCTTTTACTGACGCAAACAGTCACTGTCTGCCCAATCCAATAGGTCACATTACCAATTGCAGGACATTGTAAACGAATTAAAATAAAACACTATGGCAATGGAAAATAAAAATGAGTTATCATCCGGACAACGTGAAGAACTAATCAAAACACTAAAAGCCCGTTTTGAGAAAAACAATAGCCGCCATAAAGGTCTGGAGTGGGAAACACTACAATCAAAGCTCAACTCCGGTTCCACGGGGGAAAAACTGTGGTCGCTCCATGAAATGGAAAGAACGGGTGGTGAACCGGATGTTATTGGTCTTGATAATAAGACGGGCGAATACATTTTCTATGATTGTTCAACGGAAAGTCCCAAAGGCCGCAGAAGTGTCTGTTACGACCGTGAAGCGCTGGAATCAAGGAAAGAATTTAAACCTGCAACCAACGCTGTTGATATGGCTGCAGCCATGGGAATTGAACTTTTAACCGAAGAGCAATACCGGGAGTTGCAGAAACTTGGCAACTTCGATATGAAAACATCGAGCTGGGTGAAAACTCCAGCGGAGATCAGGAAACTTGGTGGTGCGCTCTATTGTGATCGTCGTTACGACCATGTCTTTGTATATCATAATGGTGCCGAATCTTACTATGCTGTAAGAGGGTTCCGTGGCTTGCTAAGGATTTAACTATTGCCCTGCGATACCCTCATTTAACCTGATAACTAAACTATGAATACGACAAATAAGGAGTTATACCAGCGCAATCTTATTGACGATCGGCAATACCAGTTGCTCGAGGCGATACGAACAAAAAAGATTGTTTCAGTATACTACGAACTTCGGTTAATGCTCTACCTGGGCATTATGCTTTTTACGGGAGGTGTTGGATATTTTGCCTATCAAAACATTGGCTACATGGGTCACCTGATAGCGATGTTTGGTATTGGCGCTGCCATTATTGTCGGATGCTATTTTATCAGGAAGTTTGCAAAACCGTATTCACCCACTGAAGTAACAGTTAGCCTGGTCTACTTCGACTATATACTGCTTCTTGTTTCCCTGCTCATTATTTCATTATTCGCCTATGTGCAGGTCTATTTCGACCTCGTTGAATTGCTGCTAAACTGGACTTCCTTTATCAGCGCTGCTATCTTCCTGTTTATGGCTTACCGATATGACAACAGGGCCTTGTTGGCAATGGCCATTACTGCGTTTGCTGCAGCAGTCGGACTGAGTATATCGCCTGTCAACTGGGCAAAAGGGACCTGGCAACTATCGTCCAATCTGTACACTACAAGTATTATGCTGGGAGCAATACTCGCCATCATCGGACAGGTTTCGCAGTACAAAAACTTAAAGAAGCACTTTCGGTTTACCTATCAGAATTTTGGTCTGCTTCTTTATTTTATTGGCTGCATATCTGCCATGTTCGACAGCGATTATGAATTGTCGTATGCATTTCTCACACTTGTGTCTGCCGGAATTTTAACCTGGTATACCTGGGTTCACAAGGAATTCTTGTTTTTTATCTACTCCAACATTGCCGTATACATCGCTTTTACCTTTTTGGCGTTTAAGGCGGTGAATCAATTGGGTGGCGATTACGTTGTATTTATCTACTATTTCCCGTTTACCTGTATCGCTTATCTGTTGCTGTTATTTACCAGGAAATCACACTTTGCTCATGAATAAATCAATTATTGCCTATAATATCCCCGAATTAGAGAAGAAGAATGTCCTTTCTGAAGCTCAGAATTTATTCAAAAGCAACGTGCTGAATAAGGAACAATGGGGTAAAATTCAGGTGGAGTTTGCAACAAAACTTTATACACCCTCTTTAACGATGCGGGTGCTGCTTTTTATTGTTTCGTTGATTGGCATGTCTACAATCATGGGACCGATTGGTTTAATCGTTGGCGATGTAGGAGAAAACGGACACCGGATTCTATCATTTCTGTTTGGAATTTCGTTAATCCTGTTCACTGAATTGAAATTGATAAAAAAAGAATCCCATTATAATTCAGGTGTAACAGAAGCGGGGATCTATGCTGGACTGTCGTTTATCGCTTTTGCATTGTTGGGTTCAAAATCACACAGTTTACTGGTTTATCCTCTCGTTGGTTTTTTGCTGGCAGCCTTTGCCGCCGTCCGTTATCTTAATTTAACGGCCCTTGTTTTAACGATTGGCTTTTTTGGGTGGATCTTATTCCAGGTACTTTTTGATATCAGTGGTATCGCGCAAGCCTTGATGCCCTTTATCTTTATGACCGTGTTTGGTTTGATCTATTGGGGCAGTAATAAAGTCCGTGCAAAATTAACAGCGGAGTTTTTAAACGACCAATTCATCATCCTACAAACCATTTCACTTGTTTTAGTTTACCTGGCGGGCAATTACTTTGTGGTGCGCGAGTTAAGCGTTAAGATGCTTGGTCTTACTTTATCCGAACACGGGGATATCCCTTTTGCGTTCGTATTTTATGGCCTCACAGCGTTGGTTCCCATTGCAATCACCTATTGGGGAATAAAACACAAATCTGTTTTATTGATCCGCGTGGCTTTATTAACCATTGCGTTAAGCGTCGTAACGTTTAAATATTATTTCAGCCTGGGAATGCCGGTTCTTACGATAACGGTATCGGGAGCCATCTTAATAATTGTTGCCTTATTATTTTTAAATTATCTGAAACAGCCACGTAAAGGATATACACGCGAAAAACTGCTGGATAACAAATGGAGTTCTCCAGATATCATGGCGGTTGTTGCATCGCAAACGTTAGGCGGAAACCAAAGTAGTGGAACTGGAAGTGAGGAACTTAATTTCGGAGGAGGAAAGTTTGGCGGTGCAGGGGCTGGCGGAAACTGGTAATAATACAGCCAATTACAACCCATTATAAACCACAGCATCAAATAGCTAACACTATCTTTAATTTAGAAAATCACCCTAAAATCATAGCTATTTTTCGGGATAGTTATCCCTGATCACAGTGCCGGACGACAATTAAAATTCCTTATTAATTGTTAATTAAACCTTTAATAATTAAAACCTCACGATATCTTCACAGTATTGGGCGTACATTTGATCCGTAAACAGTATTTAAATATTATCAGATATGAAAAAGTTAGTAATCGCATTAAGTTTGTTATTCGCATTAGGTTTGGTTTCTGTCAACGCACAGGATATTAAAAAAGAAGTTAAGAAAGTCCCTGCAAAAGCAGCCGTAATCGAAGCGAAAGCAACGGAAAAAGCAGAAGCGAAGGAAGTTAAAGAAAAAGCAGAAGCTAAGGCCGACGTAAAAGAAGCTACCACCAAGAAGAAAGAAGTTGTAGCTAAAGCCGTAGCCAAAAAAGACGCTGCAGTAGCGAATGCCAATAAGAAAGAAGTTAAAGCAAAAGCAGAAGCTAAAGCTGACGCCAAAGAAGCTACCACAAAAAAGAAAGAAGTTGTAGCTAAAGCAGAAGCTAAAAAAGACGCAGCAGTAACTTCTGCCAACAAAAAAGAAGTTAAGGCAAAAGCAGCAGCGAATACCGAAGTAAAAGAAGCTACCGCCAAGAAGAAAGAAGTTGTAGCAAAAGCAAAAGCTGAAACTAAAGAAGCAACACAAGTAAAATAAAGGAAGCTTCCATCAATCACATAAACCGCAGATGAAATTCTGCGGTTTTTTTTGTTTTAAAGCACTTACATTTAACCACAAGGTTCACGAAGGAATTCACAAATTTCTCAAACATAAAGCAAGAAATCATTGGCCTTAGTGTCCTTTGTGCATCCCTGGTACTCTTTGTGTTTAAAAACGCCCCTGCCGCTCCACCGACCAAAAACAAACCGCATTCTGACTACAACAATAGTAGATTTGGCTAGATCCGTTTCTTTGTTTCTGATGTACTTTGTAAAAACAAAAAAGCAGAAAATGAAAATTACAGGTTCGTTAGGAATCATAGGCAGGCCACTGACCAATGGTTTAGTACAAAAAGGACATGCTGTGAAAGTGATCAGCAGTAATCCTGAAAGACAAAAAGAAATTGAAGCATTAGGCGCAAAAGTTATCGGAGAACCAGAATTGAAATGGATTGTTATTCCGGATGAACAAATGCTAAATGAAATGATCGATGCAGGAATGAACCCACAAATTGCCGCAGGCCTGGTTGAAATGAGCAAGTATGCCTTGCGGCACATTGTATGAAGATTATTACCTCCATCGACCCACACTTGGAAAAGTAAAGATGACGGAGTTTGCAAAAGAGTTTGCCGTAGTTTATAACCAATAAAATTCAGTACGATGAAAACAGTATTTATAACAGGAGCCAACAAAGGAATTGGATTTGAAACCGCAAAACAAATGGCAAAATTGGGCTATTTTGTTTATTTGGGTAGCAGGGACAAGCTAAAAGGTTTGGATGCCATAAATAAGTTGAAAAGTTCAGGCATCACCAATGTGGAATTGATTGAAATTGATGTCACTAATATCAGTTCTATTAAAAAAGCAAAACAAGAACTGGAAAAACACATTGATGTTTTGGATGTTTTAATTAACAATGCAGGAATTGCCGGGGTGATGCCTCAAACTGTATCGGAAGGCAAAATTGAAAACTTACGAAATGTATTTGAAACTAATTTTTTTGGTGCAGTACAAACAACACAACAGTTGATTGATCTTTTGAAAAAGTCAAACAACCCGATCATCGTAAACGTCTCAAGTGAATTGGGTTCATTAACCATTCATAATAGCAGGCTAAATCCCAATTTTGAAATTTTTGGTGCCTACAGTTGTTCAAAAACAGCATTGAATGCTTTTACAGTGATGTTAGCCAACGAATTTATAAACACAAATTTTAAAATCAACAGTGTTTCGCCGGGTTACACAGCGACTGACCTCAACCA